>NZ_JAJSZC010000095.1:0-33809 GCF_036815105.1 Streptomyces sp. IBSBF 3136 | reverse complement strand
GCTGTGGGCTGCCGGGGCGGGGACGGCTGTACGTCGGTCTCCGGGCTTGTCGCCCGCGGCGGCGGTGCGGGCTCGTGCGCGGTGGGGTCCCGCGGGTCCCCGGACGGGACCGTCGGTTCGGGGCGGGTGGTGCCCGGTCCTCGGCCCAGGGCGCGCCTGCGGCCGGCGCCTGGGCCGGGGGCGGGTGCGTCGTTCGAGGTCATGGCCGTCGCAGGCTACCGCTTGGCGCCCGCCGGGCCGACTACCGACCCCGCAGCCGCCGGACCAGGATGCTCGCGTCCCCTCGGGACTCCAGATCGGCGAGGACCACCGCGACCGCCTCGCGGACGATGCGGCCGCGGTCGACGGCGAGCCCGTGCTCGCCCCTCAGCACGAGACGCGCGTGCTCGAGGTCCATGAGCTCCTCGGCCGAGACGTACACCGTGATCTTCTCGTCGTGCCGCTCGCGCCCGCTGGGCCGCCGGGCCGCCGCCCGGCCCCGCTTGCGGGGCTGCTGGGCATCGGCGGCAGAAGAACCCTCCTGCGCCGCCTGGCGCCGGGCCGGCCGGGTCCGGGACTCGCCCGTCTCCGCCGGGTCCGCCTCCGCCGCCACATGCTCCGCACCCTCGCCGTCACCGCCCCGCACGGGCACCGACGGCGGCGCGTCCTCGGCGGCCGCGGCGTCGTCGCTCTCCCCCGCGGGAGCCGGCACCCGGGCCTCACCGCCCGCCCCGCGCCGGGGCGTGGACGGCTGGAGCGCCATCCCCCCTGTCGTACGGAAGAGTTCGTCGGCCCCCGGCAGACTCACTCGGCGTGACACCGGGCGAGCACCTCCCTGGCGAGCTGGCGGTAGGCGGCGGCACCCACGGAGTTGGAGGCGTACGTGGTGATCGGCTCACCGGCGACCGTGGTCTCCGGGAAGCGGACGGTGCGGCCGATGACCGTGTGGTAGACGTGGTCGTCGAACGCCTCGACGACACGCGCGAGCACCTCACGGCTGTGCACGGTGCGCGAGTCGTACATGGTGGCGAGGATGCCGTCCAGTTCCAGCTCGGGGTTGAGCCGCTCCTGGACCTTCTCGATCGTCTCGGTCAGCAGGGCCACACCGCGCAGCGCGAAGAACTCGCACTCCAGCGGCACGATCACCTTGTGCGCGGCCGTCAACGCGTTGACGGTGAGCAGGCCGAGCGAGGGCTGGCAGTCGATGACGATGTAGTCGTAGTCGTCCATCAGGGGCTTCAGGGCCCGCTGGAGGGTCGACTCGCGGGCGACCTCGGAGACCAGCTGGACCTCCGCCGCCGACAGGTCGATGTTGGACGGCAGCAGGTCCATGTTGGGGACCGCGGTCTTCAGCAGGACCTCGTCCGCCGACATGCCCCGCTCCATGAGCAGGTTGTAGACCGTGAGGTCGAGCTCCATCGGGTTGACACCGAGACCCACCGACAGCGCGCCCTGCGGGTCGAAGTCCACGAGCAGCACGCGCCGGCCGTACTCCGCGAGCGCGGCACCCAGGTTGATGGTCGACGTCGTCTTGCCGACGCCGCCCTTCTGGTTGCACATCGCGATGATCTTCGCGGGGCCGTGGTCGGTCAGCGGGCCCGGGATCGGGAAGTACGGCAGCGGGCGTCCGGTCGGACCGATGCGCTCACGGCGCTGGCGGGCCGCGTCGGGCGCGAGCGTGGCCGCGTACTCCGGATCGGGCTCGTACTCGGCGTCGGGGTCGTAGAAGTGCCCCTCGGGCAGTTCGTCGTAGTCGGCGAAGTGGTTGTGGGGCGCGCCACTTCCGTCGCCGGCCATGGCGTTCACGTGATGGCCATCCATGCTCTGGTGTGCTGTCCGGACCGTCTTCGGCCCCGGACTCTGGTGGGCTGCGAAGGTGCGCACTGCGACGGAGCCGACAGCCTCGAATCCCTCGGAGCCCTGGCCCCGTACAGGCATTCCTGGTTGACCACCCCCGGGAGAAAATGTCGACTCATTCACAAGTCGTCTTACCTCCTTGGTGACCAGGAAACTTCTAGACAAGGTCAGCGTGGCACCATGCCGACGGTTGGCGACTCTATGGCGTGTCGGCGGTCCGCAGCAACACAATCCGCCGGACCCGGCAGGATGTGTCGGCAATGAAACATCCCGCTGTCAAGGGCGTAAGGCCGTCGCACAGCAGGTTTCACCGGTGTGCGAATCGGTCGAAGGGTTACGTTCGAGGCGAGTTGACCGAGAGCCGCAAAGTGACCATACACACATCCGGCCGGACCTTGTCGGGCAAGGTCCGGCCGGGTGTGTGTCGTTGACGATCCGTGTTGACGAATCGCCTTTTGGCTGGCGGTGACTTAGCGACTCACCAGGCAGGACGGCTCAGCCGAGCAGCGACTCGAGCTCCACGTGCTCCAGACCGAGGGCCTCGGCGACCTCCTTGTAAACGACCTTGCCGTCATGGGTGTTGAGACCCTTGGCGAGCGCGGCGTCGCGGCGCAGCGCCTCGACCCAGCCGTTGTTGGCGACGGAGACGATGTACGGCAGCGTCGCGTTGGTGAGGGCGTTGGTGGAGGTGTTGGGCACGCCGCCCGGCATGTTGGCGACGCAGTAGAAGACCGAGTTGTGGACCTTGAAGGTCGGCTCGGCGTGCGTGGTGGGACGGGAGTCCTCGAAGCAGCCGCCCTGGTCGATCGCGATGTCGACAAGGACACTTCCGGGCTTCATGCGGGCCACGAGCTCGTTGGTGACCAGCTTCGGGGCCTTGGCGCCCGGGATGAGGACCGCGCCGATGACGAGGTCGGCGTCGAGGACGGCCTTCTCCAGCTCGAAGGAGTTGGACATGATCGCCTTGACCTTCGTGCCGAAGATCTTGTCGGCCTCGCGCAGCTTGTTGATGTCGCGGTCGAGCAGGGTCACGTCGAAGCCCATGCCGACGGCGACCTGGGTGGCGTTCCAGCCGGAGACACCGCCGCCGATGACGACGGCCTTGGCCGGGGTCACGCCCGGGACGCCGCCCGGCAGCACGCCACGGCCGCCGGCCGCGCGCATCAGGTGGTAGGCGCCGACCTGCGGGGCCAGCCGGCCCGCGACCTCGGACATCGGGGCGAGCAGCGGCAGCGCGCGGTTCGGCAGCTCGACGGTCTCGTAGGCGATGGCCGTGGTGCCGGACTCGAGGAGCGCGTCCGTGCACTCCTTGGAGGCGGCCAGATGCAGGTAGGTGAAGAGGATCTGGTCCTTGCGGAGGCGGTGGTACTCCTCCGCGATGGGCTCCTTGACCTTCAGCAGCAGGTCGGCGGCGGCCCACACCTCGTCGGCCGTGTCGAGGATCCCGGCACCTGCGGAGACGTACTCCTCGTCCGTGATCGAGGAGCCGAGGCCGGCGCCCCGCTCGACGACGACCTGGTGGCCGTTGCGCACCAGCTCGTGCACACCGGCGGGGGTGATGGCCACCCGGAACTCGTTGTTCTTGACCTCGCGGGGGATGCCGACCTTCACGTCGATCACGGTCCTTGGCTCAGGGGGTATGGGGGTGCATTACAGACGTACCCAGACATGCGACGGCATACCGGGAGACACCGCCGGAGAACGAGCGGCAGAGCCAGTCTAATGAAGGTGTTCCGGCTGTCTAGCCTTTCATTGCATCAATCTTCTTCGGATGCGGTACGGATTTCGCAGGCTTCAGCGTCCTGTTCCGGGCTGGAGTCGTCCTCCTGGCGTTCCTCACCCAGCATGCGCTCGGCCGCCGCCCGGTGCAGGTGGGCGGATGTGGGGTCGCCGAGCCGGTCCAGGGTGTCGGCCAGCCGGAGCTGCAGCGCGGCCTGCAGCCGGACGTCCTCGGCACGCCGCGCCCACTCCACCGCCTCCTGGCAGGTCCGCAGTGATTCCGCGGGCCGGCCCGCGTACTCCTGGACCCGGGCCACCTCGCTCAACGCCCTTGCGTGCCCGGCCACATCACCGTTCTTGCGGTACCCGGCGGCGGCCGCCCGCCAGTTCCTGAGCGCCTCGCCGTAGCGGCCCGCGTAGGTGTGCGCGGTGGCGATGCGGCCGTACAGCCGGGCGGCCTCCGGGCGCTCGCCCCGGGCCAGCCGTTCGGCGAGTGCCCGGCCGAACCAGTCGGCGGCCCGGTCGTAGTCCCCCAGCTCCTGGTGCGCGCCTCCTACGGATTCCATCGCGCGGCCGGTGGCGTACGGGTCGCTCGCCTCGCGTCCGGCGTCCAGAGCGGCCCGGTAGCGGCCGAGCGCGGCCCGGGTGCGGCCGGTCTGGGCGTCCAGATCGCCCAGGTTCAGCAGGGCGGCGGCCTTCTCCCGGTGCAGTCCGCGCCGCTCGGCGACGTCCAGGACCAGGCCGTGCACCCCGTACAGGTCGGGCGCGGCCGCCTGCGTGCCGACGTGCGCGGCCATGGCCCTGACCAGCTGGGACATCAGCCTGCGGGCGAGGGTGTCCAGCTCCCCGTCGGCGACGGCCAGGCGGACGGCGGCCAGCAGGGCGGGCCTGCGGACCCGCAGCCACTCGGCGGCCGCCCGGGGCGTGGGAAAGCGCAGCGCCCGGGGCATCTCCTGGAGCTTCTCCCGGGCCTGCGGGCTGTCCGTCTCGGTGATCAGCCGGCACGACTGCAGCAGCCGTACGGTCCGCTCCAGCATGCGGGCGGTGGCCAGCTGGAGCTCCGCCGGGCGCTCCAGGCTCCCGGCGAGGGAGCGCATCAGGGGGTGCAGACAGCCGGGGACCTCGTACTCGGGCAGCGGGGAGTCGACCGCGCGCAGCAGGCCGAGGGCGACGAAGTCGTCCAGGGCGGCGCGGGCCGAGCCCACCGAGCAGCCGGCCAGGGCCGAGGCGGTGTGCGGGTCGACCAGGCCGGCCGGGGCCAGGTGGAGCAGGCGCAGCGTACGGGCGGCCTGACCGGGCAGCTGGTCGTGCACGAGCCGGAAGATCCGGGCCAGCGGGCTGCCGTCGGCGCCGTCCTCCAGGTCGGCGTGCATCCGCTTGGCGAGGTCGGAGACGGCCGCCTGGGGCCGGGAGGCCAGCCAGCCCCCGGCCAGGGTGAGCGCGGCGGGCCGGCCCTGGCACGCCTCCGCCAGGCTCTCGGCGGAGCGCGGGTCGACGGTGATGCGGACGGAGCCGGTGTGGCGGGTGAGCAGTTCCACCGCGGACTTGGTGTCGAGGCCGCCCAGGGTGCAGGGGCGGACGTCCGCGATGCCGGTGAGCGGCCCGCCGGAGACGGCGACCGCCAGGCAGTCGGGGGCGTCCGGCAGCAGCGCGTCGACCTGCTCGGCGCCGGCCGCGTCGTCCAGCAGGAGCAGAGCGCGCCGGCCGGCGAGGGCGGCGCGCAGCGCCTCGGTCAGCTCGTCCTCGGCGGCCCCGGCGGGGGCCCGCACGCCCAGGGCGGCGAGCAGTTCGCGCGCGGTGTGCTCGACGGGTACCGGGGTGCCGTCGGGCTCGCTGAGCCGGGCCCGCAGCACCCCGTCGGGGTAACGCTCGGCTACCTGCCGGGCGAGTTCCGCGGCGAGGGCGGTCCGGCCGGAGCCGGGCGCGCCCGCGATGAGGAGCACGCGCGCGCGGGGTGCCTTGCGGCCGGACAGGGTGTCCAGGCCCGCGCGCTCGATGTCGGCCCGCAGCTCCTTCAACTCCCGCGTGCGGCCCAGGAAATGGTCCTCCGCGGCCCCGAGCGCGGACAGCCGCGCTCCGCCTGTGTCCACCGCCTGATCCGCCACGGGCCACACTCCCGTCCCACCGCACGCGCAACCCCGCCGGGTCTTCCCGGTACGGGCGTTTCCAGAGCCTAGTTCACGCTCTGCGACGTTCCATGAGGAGCGCGGCGGGCAGGTCGCCCGATCGGATCAGGCGATGGTCACACCGATGGACGGGTGGGTGGTGTCAGGACGCGAAGGGGCGCGCGGGCCACGGCGCGTCGGCCGGACGCAGGGCGTCCTCACCGTCCCCGCCGCGAGCGGCCACCAGGGAGAGGACCCCGACCACCAGGCAGTTGTTGTGCACGTCACCGGCGAGCACCAGGCGCACCAGCTCGTCGACCGGCACGCGCGCGTGCTCCATGTCGGTCTCCTCGTGCTCCGCCTCGAAGCGCGCGCCCTCGGCGTCCGACAGATCGCGGGCGAGGAAGATCCGTACGGCCTCGTCGCAGCCGCCGGGGGTGGTGTAGACGTCGGTCAGCACCCGCCAGTCCTCGGCCTTGACGTGCGCCTCCTCGTACAACTCGCGCTGGGCGGCGTGCAGCGGGTTCTCGCCGGGCACGTCCAGCAGCCCTGCCGGGATCTCCCACAGCTTGTGCCGCACGGGGTGGCGGTACTGGTTGATGAGCAGCACCCGGTCCTCCTCGTCCAGGGCGAGGACGGCGACCGAGCCGGGGTGGACCTGGTAGTCGCGGCGGGCCACGGAGCCGTCGGGCATGACGACGTCGTCCGTGCGCACGGAGGTCTTGTTGCCCGTGAAGGGGGTCTCCGTCGCGCGGATCTCCCACTCCTCGGGGGTGTCCTTGATCGTCATGCCCTGTCCTTCCACACACGCAGGCGAGAATCCGGCCCTGTACGCAAGCCGGGGTACGAAGGCCGGGGTGCCCACCTTCGAAGGTGCGCACCCCGGCCACCGTACAACCGGTGTGTTACTTGGCGATCTTCCGCTCGACCGAGGCCTTCACCAGGCCGGCGAACAGCGGGTGCGGGCGCGTCGGCCGCGAGCGCAGCTCGGGGTGGGCCTGCGTGGCGACCAGGTACGGGTGGACGTCACGCGGGTACTCCACGTACTCGACGAGCTTGCCGTCCGGCGAGGTGCCCGAGAAGAGGACACCGGCCTTCTTCTCCAGCTCGGCGCGGTAGGCGTTGTTCACCTCGTAGCGGTGGCGGTGCCGCTCCTCGACGTACTCCTTGCCGTCGTACACCTCGCGCACGATGGAGCCCTCGGCCAGCTTCGCCGGGTACATGCCGAGCCGCATGGTGCCGCCCATGTCGCCCTCACCGGCGACGATGTCCATCTGCTCGGCCATCGTGGAGATGACCGGGTGGCCGGTGGCCGGGTCGAACTCGGTGGAGTTGGCGTCCGGGATGTCGGCCAGGTTGCGTGCCGCCTCGATCACGATGCACTGCAGGCCGAGGCAGAGGCCGAGCAGCGGGATCTTGTTCTCGCGGGCGTAGCGGATCGCGCCGACCTTGCCGAGCACGCCGCGGTCGCCGAAGCCGCCCGGGATGCAGATGCCGTCGACGTCGGCCAGCTGGGCCTTGGCGCCGGCCGGGGTCTTGCAGTCGTCGGAGGTGACCCACTTGATCTTGACGCGGGCCTTGTTGGCGAAACCACCGGCGCGCAGCGCCTCGGTCACCGACAGGTAGGCGTCGGGCAGGTCGATGTACTTGCCGACCAGGGCGAGGGTGATCTCGTGGTCGGGGTTGTGGACGCGGTCGAGCAGGTCGTCCCAGGTCGTCCAGTCCACGTCGCGGAACGGCAGGTCCAGCTTGCGGACGACGTAGGCGTCCAGGCCCTCGCCGTGCACGGTCTTCGGGATGTCGTAGATCGAGCGGGCGTCGGGGCACGCCACCACGGCGTCCTCGTCGACGTCGCACATCAGCGAGATCTTCCGCTTGATCGCGGTAGGCACCTCGCGGTCGCAGCGCAGCACGATCGCGTCCGGCTGGATACCGATGTTGCGCAGCGCGGCGACGGAGTGCTGGGTCGGCTTGGTCTTCAGCTCGCCCGAGGGGCCGATGTAGGGCAGCAGCGAGATGTGCACGACGAAGACGTTGTCCCGGCCGACCTCGTGGCGGACCTGGCGGACGGTCTCCAGGAACGGCAGCGACTCGATGTCGCCGACCGTGCCGCCGACCTCGGTGATGACGACGTCCACCTCGTCGGTCGCCATCCGGCGGATGCGGTGCTTGATCTCGTTGGTGATGTGCGGGATGACCTGCACGGTGTCGCCCAGGTACTCGCCGCGCCGCTCCTTGGCGATCACGGTCGAGTAGACCTGACCGGTGGTGACGTTGGCGGAGCCGTCCAGGTCACGGTCGAGGAAGCGCTCGTAGTGGCCGATGTCCAGGTCGGTCTCGGCGCCGTCGTTGGTGACGAACACCTCACCGTGCTGGAAGGGGTTCATCGTGCCCGGGTCGACGTTCAGGTACGGGTCGAGCTTCTGCATGACGACGCGCAGTCCGCGGGCCTTGAGCAGCATGCCCAGGCTGGAGGCGGTGAGGCCCTTGCCGAGCGAGGAGGCGACACCCCCGGTGACGAAGATGTGCTTGGTCGTCGTAGATTTCGGCGGCATGGCCAAGAGGGGGCTCCCGTGGTCGCTGGCTGTCGTGCGGGGCGGCTGCCGGACCGGATGCTTCCGGGGGCGCCGTCGCTGCGGTTCGGGGGTTTGTCTCTCCCACCGGTCCACGGGCTACCAGCGTAACAGCGCCTGGCCGGGATGGCTTCCGGCCACGCTCCGCGTCCGGGCCGACACGCGACCCCCGGCACACGCGTCGTCACGGCACGCATCGGTCACATGGTCATCACCGGCCGCTCACTCGTTCGGCCCACACAGGTTGCCCGGAGCGGCACGCGGATCATCTACGTGCGTCGTATCCTGCTCGGACATTCGCTGCCGAGCCCGGCCGGAACGACGGCACACCCCCGCCACCATCAGCCGGAACAACGAGAGCGCGGCAGTTCGTTGAGCAAGGACTGTCGTTTTGCCTCAGGGCTCGGCGGGCTGCTTTGCTTCACCGCTCAACGACGCACAACAACGACCCCCTTGACCGCACTAGCGACAGCCCCCCTGTGCGGGGGTGACGTGGCCGTTCGACTGGAGTTGCACGTGGCCGGGCGCATCGAAGACTACGCACTCATCGGAGACATGCAGACCGCTGCCCTGGTCTGCCGGGACGGCACGGTCGACTGGCTGTGCCTGCCCCGCTTCGACTCGCATGCCATCTTCGCCGGCCTGCTGGGCACCGAGGAGCACGGCTTCTGGCGGCTCGGCCCGGCGCACGCGGCCGACTCCCCGCCGCCCACAGCGGCGCGGCGCACCTACCGCGGCGACTCACTGATCCTGGAGTCGGAGTGGGACACCCCGCGCGGCACCGTGCGCGTGACGGATTTCATGCCTCCGCGTGACGGCGCCCCGCAGCTGATCCGGATCGTGGAGGGCGTCACCGGCCGGGTGCCGATGCGCTCCGTCCTGCGCATGCGGTTCTCCTACGGCCGCGTGGTGCCCTGGGTGCACAAGCACGAGGGCCGCACGGTGGCGGTCGCCGGACCCGACTCCGTGTGGTTCGACACGGAGGCCGAGACCTACGGCAAGGCGCTGACGACCTACGCCGACTTCACCGTCGCCCCGGGTGACCGGATCGCGTTCACCATCTCCTGGGAGCCCTCGCACAAGCAGCCGCCGGCTCTCCCGGAGCCGGAGCTGTCGCTGGAGGCGACGGAGACCTTCTGGCGCGACTGGGTCGAGCACTGCACGTACCACGGTCCGTACCGCGAGGCGGTGGTCCGCTCGCTGATCACCCTGAAGGCGCTGACCTACGCCCCCACCGGCGGCATCGTCGCGGCCCCCACCACCTCCCTGCCCGAGGACATCGGCGGCGTCCGCAACTGGGACTACCGCTACACCTGGCTGCGCGACGCGGCGATCACCCTGTCCTCGCTGCTGCGCACCGGGTACCGCGAGGAGGCCCGCGCCTGGCGCGAGTGGCTGCTGCGCGCGGTGGCCGGCGATCCCGAGAACCTGCAGATCATGTACGGCATCGCGGGCGAGCGCGAGCTGGGCGAGGCCGAGCTGGACTGGCTGCCGGGCTATGAGCGCTCGGGCCCGGTCCGGGTCGGCAACGGCGCGGCGCACCAGCTCCAGCTGGACGTGTACGGCGAGGTCACCGAGGCCCTGCACCTGGCCCACATGACCGGCCTGGCCCGCAACGACTACGCCTCGCTGCTCCAGCTGAAGCTGATCCGCTACCTGGAGGACCACTGGCAGGAGCCGGACGAGGGCATCTGGGAGGTGCGCGGACCGCGCCGGCATTTCGTGCACTCCAAGGTGATGGCCTGGGTGGCGGTGGACCGCACGATCAAGCTGATCCAGTCCGGTGACGCGGACGGCCCGCTGGAGCGCTGGAAGGAACTGCGCGACGACATCCACCGGGACGTGTGCGAGAAGGGCTACGACAAGGAGCGCAACACCTTCACCCAGTCCTACGGCTCCCAGGAACTGGACGCCTCGCTGCTGCTGATCCCGCAGATGGGCTTCCTGCCGCCGGACGACAAGCGGGTGATCGGCACGATCGAGGCGATCCAGCGCGAGCTGTCCACCCCGGACGGGTTCATCCTGCGCTATCCGACCGAGGGCCAGAGCGAGGGTGTCGACGGCCTGCCGGGTGACGAGGGCGCCTTCCTGGCCTGCTCCTTCTGGATGGCGGACGACCTGGCGATGATCGGCCGGGTGGACGAGGCCCGCAAGCTGTTCGAGAAGCTCCTGGCGCTGCGCAACGACCTCGGTCTGCTCGCCGAGGAGTGGGACCCCAGGCTCCAGCGCCAGGTCGGCAACTTCCCGCAGGCCTTCAGCCACGTGCCGCTGATCGACACCGCGCTGCGGCTGACGGCGTCCGGGGCGTACGGCGGCTAGGCGCCCGGCAGCGCGGGGACCCGTTCCCGCGCTGCCGGGAGTGCTCCCCCCTAGGCTGGGGAGCGGACACATCCCCCCTTCCCGGAAAGGGGGCGGCCATGGCTTCCCCTTCGAAGGCGGGCGCGGCCCTCGAGGCGCTCCGTGAGGATCTGGTCGGCGACGTGTTCGCCCCCGGGGACGCCGGCTACGACGAGGCCCGCGAGGTCTTCAACGCCATGATCGACCGGCGTCCGGCCGTGATCGCCCAGTGCGCGGACGCGGCCGACGTGGTGCGCGCGGTGCGGTTCGGCAGGGACCTGGACCTGCCGATCGCGGTGCGCGGCGGCGGGCACAGCGTCGCCGGCTCGGCCCTCGGCGACGGCGCGCTGGTGGTCGACCTGCGCCGGATGCATGAGGTGACCGTCGACCCGGCGGCCGAGGCGGTGCGGATCGGGGGCGGCGCCACGATGAGCCACCTGGACCGGGCCACCCAGCCGCACGGACTGGCGACCACCGGCGGCCGCGCCTCCACGACCGGCGTGGGCGGCTTCGTCCTGGGCGGCGGCACCGGCTGGCTCGACCGCACCTTCGGCCTCGCCGTCGACAACCTCCTCGGCGTGGAGCTGGTGACCGCCGACGCGGAGCGGGTGCACGCGAACGCCGACGAGAACCCCGAGCTGTTCTGGGCCCTGCACGGCGGCGGCGGCAACTTCGGCGTCGCCACGGCGCTCACCCTGGAGCTCCACGAACTCCCCGAGTTCTCGATCGCCCTGCTGCTGTACGAGCCGCGGTACGGCCCGGACGTGGTCCGCGTCTTCCGCGAGGTCCTCACCGGCGGCCCGGACGAGCTGAGCGGCGCGGTGCTGTACCTGACCGGCCCGCCCGAGGGGTTCGTACCGCCGGAACGGGTGGGCGAGCTGGTGTGCGCCGGGCTGCTGACCTACGCGGGCGGCGAGGACGACCTGCGCAAGCTCGCCCGGCCGCTGCTGGCGCTGCCGCACGAGGCGGCGCTGGTCGGCGACCTGCCCTACGTGGACCTCCAGTGCATGCTGGACGCTCCGCCCGGTCAGCGGAACCACTGGTCGGCGGAGTACCTCGACGGTCTGCCCGACGAGGCGGTGGACGCCTTCTGCGCCAGCGCCGAGAGCATGCCGGTGCCGACCTCCACCCAGCACCTGCTGTTCCCGCAGGGAGGCGCGATCGCCGCCGGTCCGCACGAGTACCCGGTCCCCTACCGGGACGCGGCCTGGGCGGTCCACCCCTTAGCGGTCTGGGAGGACCCCGCCGACGACGGGCGGGCGGTCGCCTGGGTGCGGGAGGTGCGCGCGGCCGTCCGGGCGTGGAGCACGGGCGCCGTGTACCTGAACTTCATCGGCGAGGAGGGCGGCGAGCGGGTGCGCGCGGGGCTGGGCGCCGGGAACCTGCTGCGGCTGGAGAAGGTCAAGCGCCGGTACGACCCCGACAACGTCTTCCGCTTCAACCACAACATCCGGCCGGTCTAGGCCGGCTCCGCGAAGTGCATGACCCAGCCGCGGCGCCCCGATCTGTCGTCCGGGCGTTTGCGCAGGTAGCGTCCGCTGCATGGACAGCGGCACGGACAGCAGATTCGCCACCCAGGGAGCCGGGATCACCGTTCAGCGGGCGCTCGAACTGCCCGGACTGCGCAGCGGGCTCCCGGAGATCCTCGCCGGGTCCGACCGGCTGGGGCGCACCGTGCGCTGGGTGCACGCGGGCGAGGTGCCCAACATCGCCTCGCTCCTCAAGGGCGGCGAGCTGCTGCTCACCACGGGGTACGGCCTGGGCACCCGCCCCGCCGACCAGCGGGCGTTCGTGCGCACGCTGGCCGAGCGCGGGATCGCCGCGCTGGTGGTGGAGCTGGGCCCGCGCTTCACCCGGCTGCCCGCCGCCCTGGTGGACACCGCCCGCGGCGCGGGGCTGCCGCTGGTCCAGCTGCACCGCGAGGTGCCGTTCGTGACCGTCACCGAGGAGATCCACACCGAGATCGTCAACGGCCACTACGCGCTGCTCCAGCGGGCGGAGGAGGTCCACCGGCGGTGCACCGAGGCCCTGCTGGGCGGCGGCGGGGTGCCCCAGGTGCTGGGCATCCTGGCCGACTTCAGCGGCAACCCGGTGTTCCTGGAGGCGTCGGACGGCCGGTTGCTGTACGCGGCCGGGTCCGGTCCCGAGGGCGCCGATCCGCTGCAGGTGTGGGAGGGGCTGCGCCATCCGCACAAGGACGCGCCGCCGCCCGCCGGTTCGGTGCTCGTCGACGTGCCCGGCGGCGGGCCCGGCGGTGGTCCGGGGGCGGTGCGGGCCCGGCTGGTGCTGCTGCCGGTCCGCTCCCCGCTGGCCCCGGTGCACCGGATCGCGGCCGAGCGGGCCGCGGGCATCCTGGCCGTGGTGCTGATGCAGGCCCGGCAGGAGGAGGAACTGGCGGCCCGGGGGCGCGGCGACTTCCTCACCGACCTCGCCGAGGGCCGCATCACCGCGGAGGACGCCCCGGCACAGGCCCGGGTGCTCGGCTTCAAGCCCGGCGACGGCCCGCTGCTGCCGGTCGTCATGCGGGTCGGCGACTCCCTCTCGCCGGGCGGGGGCTGGGCGGTGCTCGCGCGCGCGGTCGCGGAGGAACTGGCGGCCGTGGGGGTGCCCGTGCTGCTCGGGGTGCGGCCGGTCGAGGGCCGGGTGCCGGTGCTGCTGGGGCTGCGCTCGGAGTCGGAGCGGTCGGCGGTCGCCGACCGGGTGGCGGCCGCGCTGCGGGCGGGCGTGGATCGGGCCGGCATGCGGCGGCCCGGCGCGCCGCCCCCGGTGGTGGTGGTCGGGGTGGCCGGCGGCTGGGCGGCCGCGTCGGCGGGGCTGAGGCACGCGGCGGAGACGGCGACGGCGGCCCAGGGCCTGACCGACCGGCCCTGGTACGACGCCCGCCGTCTCGACATCGACCTGCTGCTGTGGCGGCTGCGCGAGCATCCGGACCTGGCCGCGTTCGTGGACCGCGCGATCGGCCCGCTGCGCGACCACGACCACCGCTCCAAGCCGCCGCTGCTGCCCACGCTCGAGACCTACCTGGCGCACGCGGGCCGCAAGGCGGAGACCGCGCGCGAGCTGCACCTGAACCGCCAGACCCTCTACAACCGCCTGGCCCGCATCGGGGAGTTGCTGGGCACCGACCTCGACGACCCGCAGACCGTACTGGCGTTGAGTCTCGCCCTGCGGGCCCGCCGGCACGCGCCCGGGACAGGGGGCTGAGAACCTGACGCGCGAGCGGGCTCAGGCGAGCGGCGTCGGCCGGGTCAACTCGTCGTAGACGCTGAGCACCTGGGCGACGGTCTCGTCCTCCGTCGGCCAGGTCGCCGCCTGCCGCGTGCCCCGCTCCCGCAGCAGCTCACGCCGCTCGGGATCGGCCAGCAGGCGGACGACGGCGTCGGACAGCGCCTCCGCGTCGTCGTGCGGGACGAGTTCGGCGGCGTCGCCCACGAGGTCCGGGATGCCGCCGACCCGCGTGGCGACGAGCGGGACGCGGGCGTGCAGCGCCTCCTGGGCGAGCACGGACCGCGACTCCCACCTGCTGGTCAGCAGCGCCAGG
Organism: Streptomyces sp. IBSBF 3136; assembly: GCF_036815105.1. Lineage (NCBI taxonomy): Bacteria > Bacillati > Actinomycetota > Actinomycetes > Kitasatosporales > Streptomycetaceae > Streptomyces > Streptomyces sp. IBSBF 3136. The sequence continues at coordinate 19,698 of NZ_JAJSZC010000095.1, read as the reverse complement.
TCGGCGGCCGTGAGCAGTTCGGGGACGTCCTCGCGCAGCCCGACGAGCCGCACCGGCAGCTCCTCGTCCTCGATCCGCCGCTGGAGCGCCGGGCGCAGCGGCCCCTCCCCCGCGACGACGACCAGCGGCACCGGGTCGAGGTCACGCCAGGCCCGGGCGGCGTCCAGCAGGACGTCGTAGCCGCGCCGGTGGTCGAGGGAGCCGACGGCCATGAGCAACGGGCGTCCGGTGGCGCCGAGTTCGGCACGGATCTTGGGCCGCAGCCGGTCGGGGTCGTCCGGGTCGACGGGCCGGCGGCCGCCGGGCAGTGCAACGGCCGCGAGCCTGGCGTCCCGGGCGCCCGTCCGGCGGGCCCGGTCCACCAGGTCCGAGGTGGTGCCGAGCACCACGGCGGCCGTCCGCATCACGCGCCGCTCCAGCAGCCGCAGCAGATGCGCCCGCGCGCCCTCGGCCCGGGCCCGGTCGTGCCAGGTGACCACGAGCGGGGTGCGGCGCCCGCCGAGCGCGAGCACGGCGCGGAAGGAGGCGTGCAGGCCGTGCGCGTGCACCAGGTCGGCGTCCGCGCAGGCCGCGCGGAGCGCGGCCACGGAGGCCGGGTCGCTGCTGCGCGGCACGTGCACGTGGTCGGCACCGGTGCCGGTGAAGTCGTAGGCGTGCTCGGCCTCGACGGGGGCGCACACCGTGACCCGCACGCCCCGGGCGACGAGCCCCTCGGCCAGGGAGCGTACGTGCGCGCTGCTGCCGGCGTTGCCCCCGCCCAGCACCTGCACGGTGCGCAGCGGCGACTGGCCGTGCGGTGCGTTGCTGCTCACGGGGCTCACGGGGCCGGGGCTCCTGACTCGGCGCTGGCGGTCACAAGGAACGTACAGAAGGTAGCGGGCGGTGTCGGGCGGAGAGGGGCGTGCGGGCGTGCCACGCGCCGCCCGCCCGCACTGGGCCCGGCCCGCCGCACACACCGCGTGGAATCCGCCACCCGCATCGCGTTCGGTCCGCCGCCCACACAGCGTCGAACCCGCCACCCGCCCTGTGTTACCTGCCAAGCATGCCAGGAACTCCGGCCCTTCCGGGAAATACGGGAAAGCGCACAGCGCGGCGGGCCGGGTCAGCGCGCCGGAGCATGTCACCCGTACGAGTGAGAGGCAGTCGGCTCACAGCGCCCCGCCCCGAGCCCGTACGGCAAGGTCAGAGGCTCACAGCGCCCGCGCCCACGCGCTCACCCGGTCGCCGTACACCGCGGCCGCGACCACCGCGGCGGCGTGCGCCGCCAATCCCGCGCGCCGGTTGCACGCCACCACGGCGACCCCGAGCGCCGCACCCAGGGCGTGCGCGCCCGCGTCCCCGATCATCACGCGCTCCCCGAGGTCACCGGGCAGCACGGCCGCGGCACCGCCGAGGGCCGCCCCGGTCAGTTCCGCACCCGGCCCCCCGCGCAGCAGCCCGGGCGCCCCCAGCGCGAGCACCGCGCCCGCCGCCCGCCCCGGCCGTACGTCGACCAGGTTGACGAAGTGCGCGGCCCCGGCGATGACGACACCCGCCAGCACCCTGTCGGCGAACCGCTCCTTCAGCACGGCCCCCGCCGCCAGCCCGGCCACGGAGATCCCGAACAGCTTGACCGCCCCGCTGGTGACCTCGCCGTCCCGCAGCGCACCGAGATGCGCCCGGAAACCGCGCCGATCGTCCCCGGCCACGTCGTCGTAGGCGCCGCAGACCCCGGCGGCCGGCACGGCGAGCCCGGCGGCCGGGCGGACCCGGGCGGCGGCCGCCGCCGTGGCCGGCGCCGAGGCGGGCCCGGCGTACAGCCCGACGGTCCGCCCGGCGTGGTTCGTCCGCTCCCAGCGCGCGCGTCCGCCGGGCGCGGTCGCACGCAGCAGCGCCTGGCCGGCCCCGGTGAACACGGCGGCCCGCAGGAACGAGCGGGACCCGCGCCCCGTACGCGCGCCGGCCGGGCTCACAGGTCCGCGCGGGCGGTGGCCAGCAGTTCCTCCGCGTGCGCCCGGGCCGTCTCGGAGTCCTCCTGACCGGCCAGCATCCGGGACAGCTCCCGCACCCGCTCCTCGCCCTCCAGGACCTTCACGCCCGAGCGGGTGACCGAACCGTCGTTGGTCTTCTCCACCAGCAGCTGGCGGTCGGCGAACGCCGCCACCTGGGGCAGGTGGGTGACGACCACGACCTGCGCGGTCCTGGCGAGCTTCGCCAGGCGCCGGCCGATCTCCACCGCGGCCTTGCCGCCGACACCGGCGTCCACCTCGTCGAACAGGTACGTCGGCACCGGGTCGGTCCCCGCGAAGACGACCTCCACGGCCAGCATCACCCGGGACAGCTCACCACCGGAGGCACCCTTGGCGATCGGGCGCGGCGGCGCGCCCGGATGCGGCGCGAGCAGCAGCTCGACCTCGTCCACGCCCGACGGCCCGTAGGCCACCGCACGGCCGCCGACCTCCACGCCCTCCGGGTCGTCCTGCTGCCGGAGGTCGAAGGACACGCGCGCGTGGGGCATCGCCAGGGAGGCCAGCTCGGCCGTGACGGCCGCGGCGAACCGCTCGGCCGCCTCGGTCCGCGCGTCCGTCAGCGCCTGCGCGAGCCCGCCCAGTTCGGTGCGCAGCGCGTCGCGCTCGGCGGTCAGCTCGCCGATCCGCCCGTCGTCGCCGTCCAGCTCGGTCAGGCGGGTGGCACTCTGCTCGGCCCAGGCGAGGACGGCGTCGACGTCGTCGCCGTACTTGCGGGTGAGGGCGGTGAGCGCCGCCCTGCGCTCCTCCACGGCGGCAAGGCGCAGCGGATCGGCGTCCAGGTCGTCGGCGTACCCCGCCAGCTCACCGGCCACGTCACCGAGGAGGATGCCGATCTCGCCGATCCGGTCGGCGAGGGCGGCCAGCGCCGGATCGTGGCTGCGCACGGCCTCCAGGGCCCGGTGCGCGCCCGCGACGAGCGTCGAGGCGTCGATGCTCTCGGGGTCCTCGGGATTGCCCGCGAGAGCGGCGTGAGCGGCGGTGGCGGCGGACGACAGCGCCTCGGCGTGCCCGAGCCGCTCCGCCTCCTCGGCCAGCTCGGCGTCCTCCCCGGCCCGCGGCTCCACGCCGGCGATCTCCTCCAGGCCGTACCGGAGCAGGTCGGCCTCCTGGGCGCGCTCACGCGCCCGGGTGACGATCTCCTCCAGCTCGGCGGAGACGGCCCGCAGCCGCCGGTACGCCTCGGTGTACTTGGCGAGCGGCACGGCGACCGGGTCACCGGCGTACCGGTCCAGCGCCTGCCGCTGCCGGGACAGCTTCAGCAGCCCCTGCTGGTCGGTCTGCCCGTGCACGGCCACCAGGTCGTCCGCCAGCTCGGCCAGCAGCCCGACGGGCACGCTGCGCCCGCCGAGGTGCGCCCGGGAGCGGCCCTCGGCGGAGACGGTACGGCTGATCAGCAGGGCGCCGTCGTCCAGCTCGGCCCCGGCCTCCTCGGCGCGCACGACCGCGGCGGCGTCCGCGGGGACGGCGATCCGCCCCTCCACGACCGCCCGGTCCGCGCCGAGCCGCACGAGCGCCGGGTCTGCGCGCCCACCGAGCAGCAGCCCGAGGCTGGTGACCACCATGGTCTTGCCCGCACCCGTCTCACCGGTGACGGCGGTGAACCCCGGCGACAACTCGACGACGGCATCGTCGATGACCCCGAGCGACCGTATCCGCATCTCCTCCAACACGGAACAGACCATACGAGGTCCGGGGCGGCGAGCGCACATGGCCCGCCCATGTCACCCGGGAGAGCGGGCGCGGCGCACTAGTGCGGCGCCCCCCGCCACCCGGAGACGGGCAGCGCGAACTTGGCGACCAGCCGGTCCGTGAACGAGGCGTGGTGCAGCCGGGCCAGCCGCACCGGCACCGCCCCCCGCCGCACCTCCACCCGCGCCCCGGGCGGCAGCTCGACGGTGCGCCGGCCGTCGCACCACAGCACCCCGGGCGGGATGTGCGGCAGCACCTCCACGGCGAGGACCGAGTCCGGCGAGGTGACCAGCGGCTTCGCGAACAGCGCGTGCGCGGAGATCGGCACCATCAGCAGCGCCTCCACCTCGGGCCACACCACGGGACCCCCGGCCGAGAAGGCGTACGCGGTGGACCCGGTGGGCGTGGACAGCACGATCCCGTCGCACCCGAACCCCGTCACCGGCCGGCCGTCGATCTCCAGCACGACTTCCAGCAGCTTCTCGGCGCCGGCCTTCTGCACGGCCGCCTCGTTCAGCGCCCAGTCGGTGTGCACGATGTCCCCGTTGCGGTGCACGACGACGTCGACGGTCATCCGCTCCTCGACCTCGTACGACCGCGCCACCACCCGGTCGACCACCCGGTCGAGGTCGTCCCGCTCGGCCTCGGCGAGGAACCCCACCCGTCCGAGGTTGACGCCGAGCATGGGAACGCCGGAGGCCCGGGCGAACTCCGCGCCGCGCAGCAGCGTGCCGTCGCCGCCGAGCACGATCAGCAGCTCACAGCCGTCGAGGCACTGCGGTGTCGCCTCCTTGACCAGCTCCACCTCGTCGGGGAGCGGCAGGTCGCGCGCCTCCTCCTCCAGCACCCGCACCCCGATGCCGTGCCGCTGCAGCCCCTTGACCACCAGCTCCGCACTGCGGATGGCCGCGGGCCGCCCGGTGTGGGCGAGCAGGAAAACAGTACGCGCTCGGTTCTGTGTCAACGCGGCCCCTCCGCCACTGCACGGTCGACGTCGGCCGGGTCCACCTCGGGTGCCCCCGCCCGCAGCCAGAGAAAGTACTCGACGTTCCCCGAGGGGCCCGGCAGCGGACTCGCGGTGACCCCCCGCACCCCGAGCCCCAGCTCCCACGCCTTCTCGGCCACTCCCCGCACGGCCTCCGCCCGCAGCTGCGGACTCCGTACGACACCCCCGCTGCCGAGCCGCTCCTTCCCCACCTCGAACTGCGGCTTGACCATCATCACCAGGTCGGCGTCCGGCTTCACGCACCGCTTCAGGGCGGGCAGCACCAACCCGAGCGGGATGAAGGACAGATCGCCCACGACAAGATCCACAGGTTCCCCATCGATCGCCTCAAGCGTCAACTCGCGTACGTTCGTACGGTCCTTGACGGTGACGCGTTCATCATTCTGCAGGGACCACGCGAGTTGGCCGTATCCGACGTCCACCGCGACCACGTGCGCCGCGCCCGCGCGCAGCAGGACGTCGGTGAAACCGCCGGTGGAGGCGCCGGCGTCCAGCGCGCGCCGGCCCTCGACCGCCAGCCCCTCGGGCACGAAGGCGGCCAGGGCGCCGGCGAGCTTGTGGCCGCCCCGGGAGACGTAGTCCGGATCACTGTCGTCGACCTGGACGACGATCGCCGCCGCGGTCTCCACCTGGGTGGCCGGCTTGGTCGCCACGGTCCTGCCGACGGTGACCCGCCCGGCGGCGATCAGCTGGCCGGCGTGCTCGCGCGAGCGCGCGAGCTTCCGGCGGACCAGCTCCGCGTCCAGACGGCGGCGTGCGACTCCTGCCACGGTGGGTTCAGCTCCTGCTCTGGTGGTACGGCGATCGAACATGCGACCGGAAGGGTCTCATCGGGGGGCGGCGGCCGGGTGGCCGGCCGGCGCCGGTGGTCCCGGTCGCGCGTCGAGCGCGGTGAGCGCGTCGCGCAGCCCCCGGTGCACATCCTCGTACACCTCGAGGTGTCCGTCGGTGGCGAGGTGGTCGGTGTCGGCCAGCCGCTCAAGACCGGCGTCGACCTCGGCGTTCCCGGTGGGCGTGCGCGGGACGTTCAGGGGGGCCGGGGTGGCGGGGTCGTGCTCGGTCACGGGGGCACTTTCGGCCCCGGCCCCGGGTACGGCCTCTGCCTCGGACGCGGACTCGCTCATGCCCAGACGCTACCCCGAACCGCTGGGGTACCGTCGACGGCCATGGCCACGATCGAGGAGTGCAGGACCGCACTGGGAAAACTCTCGGACAACATGCGGGGCGCCGAGGGCGACGTACGCGCGGCCGCCGCGCTGGACCGCTCGGTCAGCTGCCACATCACCGACCTCGACGTCACCTTCGCCGGCCGGATGACCGGCGGCCGGATCGAGGTCGACGAGACCCTGCCGGGACCCCCGCGCGAGAAGGCGCAGATCAGGCTGGCCATGGCCGGCGACGACCTGGTGGCCCTGGTCGACGGCGAGCTGAACTTCGCCACCGCCTGGGGCCGGGGCCGGGTACGCCTGGACGCCGGCCTGCTCGACCTGTTCCGGCTCAGGAAGCTGCTGTGAGCCGTGCCCTGCGGGCCGCCGGGACCACGAGCGGGGTTCCCGTCTCGGGGTCGTCGATGATCTGACAGCGCAGCCCGAAGACCTCCTCCACCAGTTGGGCCGTGACGATGTCGTTCGGGGCGCCCTCGGCGATCACCTCGCCGCCGCGCAGCGCGATGAGATGCGTGGCGTACCGGGCGGCGTGGTTGAGGTCGTGGAGCACCGCGACCAGCGTGCGGCCCTGGGACTCGTGCAGCTCCGCACACAGGTCGAGGACGTCGATCTGGTGCTGGATGTCGAGGTACGTGGTCGGCTCGTCCAGGAGCAGCAGCGGGGTCTGCTGGGCGAGCGCCATGGCGATCCACACCCGCTGGCGCTGGCCGCCGGACAGCTCGTCCACGTACCGGTCGGCGAGTTCGGCGACGCCGGTCCGCGCCATGGACTCCTGGACGACCCGCTCGTCCTCGGCGGACCACTGCCGCAGGATGCCCTGGTGCGGGTAGCGGCCGCGCCCGACGAGGTCGGCGACCGTGATGCCGTCCGGGGCGATGGACGACTGCGGCAGCAGGCCGAGGGTCCGCGCGACCCTCTTCGCCGGCATGGACTGGATGACCTGCCCGTCCAGCAGCACCCGGCCCCGGTCCGGCTTCAGCATCCGGGCCAGCGCCCGCAGCAGTGTCGACTTGCCGCACGCGTTGGGGCCGACGATCACCGTGAAGGAGTGGTCGGGGATCTCCACCGACAGCTGCTCGGCGATGACGCGCCGGTCGTAGGCGAGGGTGACGTTCTCGGCGGACAGGCGGTTCACGGTGCTCCTTCGGTTGTGCGGCGCGCTGCCGGCGGTCATATCCGGCCCGCCCTGCGCTCGGTGATCAGCAGCCACAGCAGGTAGACGCCGCCCAGGACGCCGGTGACCACACCTACGGGCAGCTGGTCGGCGCCGAAGACGCGCTGTGCGGCCCAGTCGGCGGTGACCAGCAGGGCGGCGCCCATGCACAGGGAGGCGAGCAGGTTGGGCCCGGGCGAACGGGTCAGGCGCCGGGCGAGCTGCGGCGCGGTGAGCGCCACGAAGCTCACGGGGCCCGCGGCGGCCGTGGCGGCCGCGGTGAGCAGGACGGCGCTGACCATCAGCACCAGCCGTACCCGCTGGACGCGCACCCCGAGGGCGCCCGCGGCGTCGTCGCCCATCTCCGTCATCCGCAGGCCCCGCCCGCCCGCCAGCACGAGCGGCACGAGGACGGCGCACAGCCACAGCAGCGGCCAGACCTGGTCCCAGTCACGGCCGTCGAGGGACCCCGTCATCCACACCACCGCGCGGGCGGCGTCGACGAGGTCCGCCTTGGTGAGCAGGTAGCCGTTGACCGCGGTGGCGATCGCCGAGACCCCGATGCCGACCAGGACCAGCCGGTAGCCGTGCACGCCCTGCTTCCAGGCGAGCAGGTAGATGGCGAGTCCGGTCACCAGGCCGCCGATCAGCGCGCCGACGGTGACCTGGGTGGCGGTGCCGGACATCAGCACGATCACGACCAGCGCGCCCGCCGTCGAGCCCTGCGACAGGCCGAGCACGTCCGGGCTGCCCAGCGGGTTGCGCGAGACGGCCTGGAACAGTGCGCCGCCGAGGCCGAGCGAGGCACCGACCAGCAGGCCGACCAGGACCCTCGGCAGCCGCAGCTCGTTGACGATGAAGTCCTGGTAGGCGGTGCCGTGCCCGGTCAGGGTCCTGACGACGTCGGCGGCCGGGATCTTCGCGTCGCCGGTGCCGATCAGCGCCACGCCCGCTACGAGCGCGGCGGCCAGCAGCAGGACGACGACCAGCAGCGCGCGGAGGTCCAGGCGCAGGGAGAGCCCGCCGGGGGTGCGCACGGCACGGCTCCTGGAGAGTGTCTTCACAGCTGGGCCGTCCTCCGCCGACGTACGAGAAAGATGAAGACCGGGCCGCCGATGATCGCGGTGACGATGCCGACCTGGAGCTCCGAGGGGCGGACCACGACCCGGCCGACGACATCGGCGCCGAGCAGCAGCACCGGCGAGAGGACCGTCGCGTAGGGCAGGATCCAGCGCAGATCGGGGCCGGTGAAGGAGCGCACCACGTGCGGGACCATCAGGCCGACGAAGACGATCGGACCGCAGGCGGCGGTCGCGGCCCCGCACAGGACGGTCGCGGCCAGCATGGCCAGCACCCGGGTGCGGCCCAGGGCGGCGCCGAGGGCACGCGCGGTGTCGTCGCCCATCGCCACGGCGTTCAGCGGCCGGGCCAGGCCCAGCGCGAGGACCGTGCCGACCGCAAAGAACGGCAGCACCTGCACGATGGTCGAGTCCGTGGCCGAGGTCAGCGAACCCACCGTCCAGAACCGCATCCTGCCGAGGGCGGCGTCGTCCGTGATCATCACGGCCTGGAGGTAGCCGTACAGCGCGGCGCTGATCGCCGTGCCGGCCAGGGCCAGCCGCACCGGGGTGGCGCCCCGGCCGCCGCCGAGGAACCACACCAGCGCGCCGACCGCCGCCGCACCGCCGAACGCGAACCACACATAGCCGGAAAGGCTGGTGACGCCGAACCAGGTGATGGCCGTGACGACGGCGGCGGAGGCGCCGGCGTTGATGCCGAGCAGCCCGGGGTCGGCCAGCGGGTTGCGGGTGAGCGCCTGGAGCACCGCGCCGGACAGCCCCAGCGCCGCACCGGCCAGCAGCCCGAGCACGGTCCGCGCCAGCCGTTCGTCGACGACGACGTCGCCGTACGTGCCGGTGTCGTGGAAGAGGCCGTGCCAGACCTGGTCCGGCGACAGCGCCTTGGCCCCGATCGCGATGCTCGCCAGGGCGACGAGGACCAGGACCGCGGCGGAGAGGAGCAGCCCAAAGGCCTTTGCCGCCCGACGGGTTGGGGGCGCGGGGGCGGTCTGCGCGCGTCGTTCCGGAGGACTGTCGACCAACACGAGGTTAGGTTAGCCTACCCTCGCTACGATCTCGAGGCCGGTTCCCTGCTCCGGTGCTCGCGCTCACGCTCCCGTGCTCGCTCCCGCCCCCACGCCCGTGCTCGCCCCCGCCCGCGCCCGTGTCGGCGACCGTGCTCCCGACCGTCAGAGACCCAGTCTGGCCAGCGCCTTGCCGGACTCCAGGGCGCAGGAACCGTCCCCGGCCGCCGTCCACGCGGCCGCGCACAGCGCGCGCAGCCCGTCGAGCGCCTCGCCCTCGCCGTCCAGCGCCAGCCGGTCCGGGCCGGCGGCCGCCGTCCAGCCACCGCAGCGGAACCCCTCACCCTCCCGGGTGATGTCCGGCTGACCGGTCAGCAACCCCCGCAGGTCGGCGTCCACATACGTCGGCCGGTGCCGCGGCGGCGCGGCGAGCAGCTGTGCGCCGTCCGTGACACCCGTCAGCACCAGCAGCGAGTCGACCTCACCGTTGACCGCGCCCTCGATGTCGGTGTCCAGCCGGTCCCCGACCACCAACGGCCGCTCGGCGCCCGTACGCAGGATCGTCTCCCGGTGCATGGGCGGCAGCGGCTTGCCCGCCACCTGCGGCTCCCCGCCCGTGGCGATCCGCACCACCTCGACGGCGGCACCGTTGCCCGGCGCGATCCCCCGCCCGCTGGGAATCGTCAGGTCCGTGTTGGACGCGAACCACGGCACACCGCGCGCGACGGCGTACGACGCCTCGGCGAACCGCCCCCAGGGCAGCTCGGGCCCGCCGTACCCCTGCGCCACCGCCACCGGATCGTCGTCCGCCGACTCCACCGGCGTCAGACCGCGCTCGCGCAGCGCCACGCGCAGCCCCTCACCGCCGATCACCAGCACCCGCGCACCGGCCGGCACCTGCTCGCTGATCAGCCGCGCGACCGCCTGCGCCGAGGTGATGACGTCGTCCGCACCCGTCGGTATCCCCAGCTCCGTCAGATGCCCGGCCACCGCGTCCGGGGTGCGCAGGGCGTTGTTGGTGACGTACGCCAGACGCATCCCGCCCGTACGGGCACGCTCCAGCGAGTCGACCGCGTGCGCGATCGCGTTCCCGCCCGCGTACACCACCCCGTCCAGATCGAGCAGCGCCGTGTCGTACGCCTCGCTCAGGGGCCGCCCACTGCCCTCGGGCCTCGTCCTGACGCCCTGGCTCATTCCGCATCGCTCCTCGTTCGCTCGCTTTACCTGTCGATCATCCCCCACGGCACCGGCACACGTACGATGCCGGGATGAACACTGCAGGTCACTCGGAAGCAACGACGCGCCGGGGCCTGGAACTCAACCCGTTCCGTGGCCTTCGATACGACCCCGACCGGGTCGGCAGTCTGGCCGCCGTCACCTCTCCGCCGTACGACGTCGTGGTCCGCCCCGACGGCCTGCACCACCTCCAGTCAGCCGACCCGTACAACATCGTCCGCCTGATCCTCCCGCAGGCCGCCACCCCCGAGGCCCGCAACGAACAGGCGGCCGACACCCTGCGCCGCTGGCTCGACGAGGGCGTCCTGACCACCGATCCGGACCCCGCCCTCTACGTCTACGAGCAGCGGGACGGCGACGGCATGCTCCAGCGTGGCATCATCGGCGCCCTTCGGGTGTCCGAGCCCGCGGAGGGCGTGGTGCTCCCGCACGAGGACGTCATGCCCCCGGTGGTCGCCGACCGCGCGGCCCTGATGCGCGCCACCCGCGCCAACCTGGAGCCCCTGCTGCTGACCTACCGCGGCAACGGCGCGGCGGCCGAGGTCGTGGAGCGGACCGTGGAGCGGCCGCCGCTGCTGGCCACGACCACCGAGGACGGGTTCCGGCACCGGCTGTGGGCGGTCACCGATCCCGCCGACGTCGGCCGCATCCAGTCCGACCTGGCCCACCACCAGGCACTCATCGCGGACGGGCACCACCGCTGGGCCACCTACTTGCGGCTGCGCGCCGAGCAGCCCTCCCCCAGCGCCTGGGACCACGGCCTGGTCCTGCTGGTCGACACCGCCCGCTACCCGCTGCGCGTCCGCGCCATCCACCGCCTGCTGCACCGCCTGCCGGTCGCGGACGCCCTGGCGGCCGTCAACGGGCTGTTCCGGGTACGGCAGCTCGACAAACCGCTGCCCGAGGCCCTGGCGGCGCTGGCGGACGCGGCCTGCGCGGGCAACGCCTTCCTGTTCGCCGGCGACGGCACCTTCCACCTCGTCGACCGCCCCGATCCGGACCTGCTGGCCCGCACCGTCCCCGCCGACCGCCCGGCCGCCTGGCGCTCGCTGGACGCCACCGTCCTGCACGCCACGCTCCTCGACCACGTCTGGCACATCCCCGAGGACTCCCCGGCGCACATCGCCTACATCCACGACACCGCCGCCACCGTCGAGAAGGCCGAGCGCGACGGCGGTACGGCGGTCCTGCTGCACCCCGTCCACGAGGAGGTCGTGCGCGACCTGGCCCGCCAGGGCGTGACGATGCCCCGCAAGTCGACCTCGTTCGGCCCCAAGCCGGCGTCCGGACTGGTGCTGCGGGCGCTGGAGCTCTGACCCCGCACATACGAAAGGGCGGGACCCCGGGGGTCCCGCCCTTTCGTCATTCCGTCACCCGTCCGGGTCAGTCCTCGTCGGCCGATCCGGAGGCGTCGGCAACGTCCGCGGCCTCGGCGGTGTCGGCGGTGTCGGCAGCCTCGGCGGTGTCGGCGGTGTCTGCCGGCTCGGTGGCCTCGGCACCGGCGTCCTCGCCGGCGCCCTGGTCACCGCCCTCGGGCTCGCTGTCGGGCTCGCCGTCGTGCTCGCCGTCGTGCTCGCCGTCGTGCTCGTTCTCATCGAGGGCGTCGACGAACTCCACACCGTCCAGCTCGGCGAGCCGGTCGGAGGCGTCGGTGCTGCCGTCGCGGTCCGCCTCCACGGCCTTCGCGAACCACTCCCGCGCCTCGTTCTCCCGGCCGACGGCCAGCAGCGCGTCGGCGTAGGCGTAGCGCAGCCGCGCGGTCCACGGCTGGACGGAGTTGGAGGCCAGCTCCGGGCTCTGCAGAGTCACGATGGCCGCGTCCAGCTGCCCCATGTCACGACGGGCGCCGGCGGCGACCAGCCGCATCTCGACCTGACCGGCCTTGTCCAGCTTGTGCACCTCGGGGGCGCCGGCCATGTCCAGCGCCTTCTCCGGACGGCCGAGCCCGCGCTCGCAGTCGGCCATGACCGGCCACAGCTCCGCCGAGCCGGTCATGCGCCGCGCGGCCCGGAACTCCGCGAGGGCCTCGCTGTACTTCTGGGTGGCGTACGCGGCGAAGCCGGCGGCCTCGCGGACGGCGGCCACGCGGGACGCCAGGCGCAGGGCCACCCGGGAGTAGCCGTAGGCGCCCTCGGGGTCCTCGTCGATGAGCCGCGCGACCATCACCAGGTTCTTCGCGACGTCCTCGGCCAGCGTCTTGGGCAGGCTCTGCAGCTCCTGCCGGACGTCCTTGTCGATCTCGTCGCCGGTGACGTCCTCCGGGATCGGCAGCCGCTTGATCGGCTCACGGTCCCGGTCCCGCTCGTCGCGGAAACGGCCACCGCCACGCTGGTCGTCCCGACGGTCGTCACGGCCCCGGTAACCACCCTGGCCGCCTCGATCATCACGACCCCGGTAACCACCCTGGCCGCCCCGATCATCACGACCCCGGTAGCCACCCTGGCCGCCCCGATCATCACGACCCCGGTAGCCACCCTGGCCGCCCCGGTCGTCACGGCCCCGGTAACCACCCTGGCCGCCACGGTCGTCACGGCGGAAGCCACCGCGGTCGCCACGGTCACGGTCGTCACGCTGGAACGCGGGACGCGAACCCCGGTCACCCTCGCGACGGAAGCCACCACCACGGCTGTCGTCGCGGCGGTCGCCACCGCGGTCGTCGCGGCGGTCGTCACGCCGGTAGGGGGGACGGTCACCACTACGCTCGCCACCGCGGTCGTCACGGCGGTAGGGGGGACGGTCGCCACCGCGGTCGTCACGGCGGTCGTCGCGGCGGTCGTCACGGCGGTAGGGGGGACGGTCACCCCCACGGTCGTCGCGGCGGCCGTAGCTGCCCCGGTCGTCGTCGCGACGGAACGAGGGACGGTCGCCACCGCGGTCGTCGCGGCGGGGGCCACCTCGGTCGTCACGGCCCCGGTAACCGCTCTGGCCGCCCCGGTCGTCACGGCGGAAGCCACCGCGGTCGCCACGGTCACGGTCGTCACGCTGGAACGCGGGACGCGAACCCCGGTCACCCTCGCGACGGAAGCCACCACCACGGCTGTCGTCCCGACGGTCACCACCACGGTCGTCACGGCGGTAGGGGGGACGGTCGCCACCGCGGTCGTCACGGCGGTCGTCGCGGCGGTCGTCACGGCGGTAGGGGGGACGGTCACCCCCACGGTCGTCGCGGCGGCCGTAGCTGCCCCGGTCGTCGTCGCGACGGAACGAGGGACGGTCGCCACCGCGGTCGTCGCGGCGGGGGCCACCTCGGTCGTCACGGCCCCGGTAACCGCTCTGGCCGCCCCGGTCGTCACGGCGGAAGCCACCGCGGTCGCCACGGTCACGGTCGTCACGCTGGAACGCGGGACGCGAACCCCGGTCACCCTCGCGACGGAAGCCACCACCACGGCTGTCGTCCCGACGGTCACCACCACGGTCGTCACGGCGGTCGCCACCGCGGTAGGGGGGACGGTCACCACTTCGCTCGCCACCGCGGTCGTCACGCCGGCCGGCGGAACCCCCGCGGTCGTCACGCCGGCCGTAACCACGGTCGTCACGACGGTCGTTGTCCCGGCGGAAGCCACCGCGGTCGCCACGGTCACCACTGTCCCGTCGCCGCTGGTCGCGCTCCGGTCGATCGTCGGGAGAGTTGGTGGACATGGTGACTCCTAAGTCTTCGGTACTACAAGCATTGTAAAAACAAAAGGACCCCTGGTCCCAGCTGAACGCTGGGACCAGGGGTCCTCCAAATATTGTTCGGCGGTGTCCTACTCTCCCACAGGGTCCCCCCTGCAGTACCATCGGCGCTGTGAGGCTTAGCTTCCGGGTTCGGAATGTAACCGGGCGTTTCCCNCCCAACCCTTTCAAAAGGAGTTCGGCGGTGTCCTACTCTCCCACAGGGTCCCCCCTGCAGTACCATCGGCGCTGTGAGGCTTAGCTTCCGGGTTCGGAATGTAACCGGGCGTTTCCCTCACGCTATGACCACCGAAACCCTAATGGTTTCGAGCGAACAAGCACACTTTTTACTTGTGTTGTTATGTTCTACTCAAAGCCGGCAACTGTTCGTTGCCTCAGAACTAACACAGTGGACGCGAGCAACTGAGGACAAGCCCTCGGCCTATTAGTACCGGTCACCTCCACCAGTTACCTGGCTTCCAGATCCGGCCTATCAACNAACACAGTGGACGCGAGCAACTGAGGACAAGCCCTCGGCCTATTAGTACCGGTCACCTCCACCAGTTACCTGGCTTCCAGATCCGGCCTATCAACCCAGTCGTCTACTGGGAGCCTTAACCCATCAAGTGGGTGGGAGTCCTCATCTCGAAGCAGGCTTCCCGCTTAGATGCTTTCAGCGGTTATCCCTCCCGAACGTAGCCAACCAGCCATGCCCTTGGCAGGACAACTGGCACACCAGAGGTTCGTCCGTCCCGGTCCTCTCGTACTAGGGACAGCCCTTCTCAAGACTCCTACGCGCACAGCGGATAGGGACCGAACTGTCTCACGACGTTCTAAACCCAGCTCGCGTACCGCTTTAATGGGCGAACAGCCCAACCCTTGGGACCGACTCCAGCCCCAGGATGCGACGAGCCGACATCGAGGTGCCAAACCATCCCGTCGATATGGACTCTTGGGGAAGATCAGCCTGTTATCCCCGGGGTACCTTTTATCCGTTGAGCGACGGCGCTTCCACAAGCCACCGCCGGATCACTAGTCCCGACTTTCGTCCCTGCTCGACCCGTCGGTCTCACAGTCAAGCTCCCTTGTGCACTTACACTCAACACCTGATTGCCAACCAGGCTGAGGGAACCTTTGGGCGCCTCCGTTACTCTTTAGGAGGCAACCGCCCCAGTTAAACTACCCATCAGACACTGTCCCTGATCCGGATCACGGACCCAGGTTAGACATCCAGCACGACCAGACTGGTATTTCAACGACGACTCCACAACCACTGGCGTGGCTGCTTCAAAGTCTCCCAGCTATCCTACACAAGCCGAACCGAACACCAATATCAAACTGTAGTAAAGGTCCCGGGGTCTTTCCGTCCTGCTGCGCGAAACGAGCATCTTTACTCGTAGTGCAATTTCACCGGGCCTATGGTTGAGACAGTCGAGAAGTCGTTACGCCATTCGTGCAGGTCGGAACTTACCCGACAAGGAATTTCGCTACCTTAGGATGGTTATAGTTACCACCGCCGTTTACTGGCGCTTAAGTTCTCAGCTTCGCCCCACCGAAATGGAGCTAACCGGTCCCCTTAACGTTCCAGCACCGGGCAGGCGTCAGTCCGTATACATCGCCTTACGGCTTCGCACGGACCTGTGTTTTTAGTAAACAGTCGCTTCTCGCTGGTCTCTGCGGCCACCCCCAGCTGGAGGAGCAAGTCCTCTCACCAGGTGTGGCCCCCCTTCTCCCGAAGTTACGGGGGCATTTTGCCGAGTTCCTTAACCATAGTTCACCCGAACGCCTCGGTATTCTCTACCTGACCACCTGAGTCGGTTTAGGGTACGGGCCGCCATGAAACTCGCTAGAGGCTTTTCTCGACAGCATAGGATCATCCACTTCGCCACAATCGGCTCGGCATCAGGTCTCAGACTATGTGCTGTCCGGATTTACCTGGACAACGTCCTACACCCTTACCCCGGGACAACCACCGCCCGGGATGGACTACCTTCCTGCGTCACCCCATCACTCACCTACTAACCGCTTGGTTCGGCGGCTCCACCACTCCCCTCAACTCCGAAGAGATCAGGGCGGCTTCACGGCCTTAGCATCACGATGCTCGATGTTTGACGCTTCACAGCGGGTACCGGAATATCAACCGGTTATCCATCGACTACGCCTGTCGGCCTCGCCTTAGGTCCCGACTTACCCTGGGCAGATCAGCTTGACCCAGGAACCCTTAGTCAATCGGCGCAAACGTTTCTCACGTTTGTATCGCTACTCATGCCTGCATTCTCACTCGTCAACCGTCCACAACTACCTTCCGGTGCTGCTTCACCCGGCAGACGACGCTCCCCTACCCATCCATACACCCGTTGGGGCTGTTGTATGAATGACACGACTTCGGCGGTACGCTTGAGCCCCGCTACATTGTCGGCGCGGAATCACTAGACCAGTGAGCTATTACGCACTCTTTCAAGGGTGGCTGCTTCTAAGCCAACCTCCTGGTTGTCTGTGCGACTCCACATCCTTTCCCACTTAGCGTACGCTTAGGGGCCTTAGTCGATGCTCTGGGCTGTTTCCCTCTCGACCATGGAGCTTATCCCCCACAGTCTCACTGCCGTGCTCTCACTTACCGGCATTCGGAGTTTGGCTAAGGTCAGTAACCCGGTAGGGCCCATCGCCTATCCAGTGCTCTACCTCCGGCAAGAAACACACGACGCTGCACCTAAATGCATTTCGGGGAGAACCAGCTATCACGGAGTTTGATTGGCCTTTCACCCCTAACCACAGGTCATCCCCCAGGTTTTCAACCCTGGTGGGTTCGGTCCTCCACGAAGTCTTACCTCCGCTTCAACCTGCCCATGGCTAGATCACTCCGCTTCGGGTCTTGAGCGTGCTACTGAAACGCCCTATTCGGACTCGCTTTCGCTACGGCTTCCCCACACGGGTTAACCTCGCAACACACCGCAAACTCGCAGGCTCATTCTTCAAAAGGCACGCAGTCACGAGATGCAGCAAGCTGCATCCGACGCTCCCACGGCTTGTAGGCACACGGTTTCAGGTACTATTTCACTCCCCTCCCGGGGTACTTTTCACCATTCCCTCACGGTACTATCCGCTATCGGTCACCAGGGAATATTTAGGCTTAGCGGGTGGTCCCGCCAGATTCACACGGGATTTCTCGGGCCCCGTGCTACTTGGGTGTCTCTCAAACGAGCCGCTGACGTTTCGACTACGGGGGTCTTACCCTCTACGCCGGACCTTTCGCATGTCCTTCGTCTACATCAACGGTTTCTGACTCGTCTCACAGCCGGCAGACTGTGAAAGAGAGATCCCACAACCCCGCATGCGCAACCCCTGCCGGGTCTCACACGCATACGGTTTGGCCTCATCCGGTTTCGCTCGCCACTACTCCCGGAATCACGGTTGTTTTCTCTTCCTGAGGGTACTGAGATGTTTCACTTCCCCTCGTTCCCTCCACACTGCCTATGTGTTCAGCAGTGGGTGACAGCCCATGACGACTGCCGGGTTTCCCCATTCGGAAACCCCCGGATCAAAGCCTGGTTGACGGCTCCCCGGGGACTATCGCGGCCTCCCACGTCCTTCATCGGTTCCTGGTGCCAAGGCATCCACCGTGCGCCCTTAAAAACTTGGCCACAGATGCTCGCGTCCACTGTGCAGTTCTCAAACAACGACCAGCCACCCGTCACACACCACTTACGCGATGCTTTACCGGGGCCGGCGACTGAGGAAGTTCATTCCCTCAGACACCCAACAGCGTGCCCGGCCGGCTCCCGTCCGAAGATCATGCGTTCCACGCTCTTACGAGCAGTACTAGCAGCCTCCGACCCGAGGGCCTGACCGAATAATCAACGTTCCACCCATGAGCAACCAGCATCAGACATTCGCTGATGTACTGGCCTCTGACCGGGCAAGCCCGGTAAGAAGTGCTCCTTAGAAAGGAGGTGATCCAGCCGCACCTTCCGGTACGGCTACCTTGTTACGACTTCGTCCCAATCGCTAGTCCCACCTTCGACAGCTCCCTCCCACAAGGGGTTGGGCCACCGGCTTCGGGTGTTACCAACTTTCGTGACGTGACGGGCGGTGTGTACAAGGCCCGGGAACGTATTCACCGCAGCAATGCTGATCTGCGATTACTAGCGACTCCGACTTCATGGGGTCGAGTTGCAGACCCCAATCCGAACTGAGACCGGCTTTTTGAGATTCGCTCCACCTCACGGTATCGCAGCTCATTGTACCGGCCATTGTAGCACGTGTGCAGCCCAAGACATAAGGGGCATGATGACTTGACGTCGTCCCCACCTTCCTCCGAGTTGACCCCGGCGGTCTCCTGTGAGTCCCCATCACCCCGAAGGGCATGCTGGCAACACAGAACAAGGGTTGCGCTCGTTGCGGGACTTAACCCAACATCTCACGACACGAGCTGACGACAGCCATGCACCACCTGTACACCGACCACAAGGGGGCGCCTGTCTCCAGACGTTTCCGGTGTATGTCAAGCCTTGGTAAGGTTCTTCGCGTTGCGTCGAATTAAGCCACATGCTCCGCCGCTTGTGCGGGCCCCCGTCAATTCCTTTGAGTTTTAGCCTTGCGGCCGTACTCCCCAGGCGGGGAACTTAATGCGTTAGCTGCGGCACCGACGACGTGGAATGTCGCCAACACCTAGTTCCCACCGTTTACGGCGTGGACTACCAGGGTATCTAATCCTGTTCGCTCCCCACGCTTTCGCTCCTCAGCGTCAGTAATGGCCCAGAGATCCGCCTTCGCCACCGGTGTTCCTCCTGATATCTGCGCATTTCACCGCTACACCAGGAATTCCGATCTCCCCTACCACACTCTAGCTAGCCCGTATCGACTGCAGACCCGAGGTTAAGCCTCGGGCTTTCACAATCGACGTGACAAGCCGCCTACGAGCTCTTTACGCCCAATAATTCCGGACAACGCTTGCGCCCTACGTATTACCGCGGCTGCTGGCACGTAGTTAGCCGGCGCTTCTTCTGCAGGTACCGTCACTTTCGCTTCTTCCCTGCTGAAAGAGGTTTACAACCCGAAGGCCGTCATCCCTCACGCGGCGTCGCTGCATCAGGCTTTCGCCCATTGTGCAATATTCCCCACTGCTGCCTCCCGTAGGAGTCTGGGCCGTGTCTCAGTCCCAGTGTGGCCGGTCGCCCTCTCAGGCCGGCTACCCGTCGTCGCCTTGGTGAGCCATTACCTCACCAACAAGCTGATAGGCCGCGGGCTCATCCTTCACCGCCGGAGCTTTACACCATCAAGGATGCCCAAGATGGTCATATCCGGTATTAGACCCCGTTTCCAGGGCTTGTCCCAGAGTGAAGGGCAGATTGCCCACGTGTTACTCACCCGTTCGCCACTAATCCCCACCGAAGTGGTTCATCGTTCGACTTGCATGTGTTAAGCACGCCGCCAGCGTTCGTCCTGAGCCAGGATCAAACTCTCCGTGAATGTTTACCGGTAATCCGGTCGAACACCACGAGAGCGGTGCGAGAGGAGGAATAGTCCCCTCGCACACAGCGTCCTCGCTGTGTTTTTCAAAGGAACCTCGCCCCAGCCGTGATGGCCGGAGACGGGGTATCAACATATCTGGCGTTGATTTTTGGCACGCTGTTGAGTTCTCAAGGAACGGTCGCTTCCTTTGTACTCACCCTCTCGGGCTTTCCTCCGGGCGCTTCCCTTCG
>NZ_JAJSZC010000094.1:0-28521 GCF_036815105.1 Streptomyces sp. IBSBF 3136 | reverse complement strand
CGGGAAGAACTCGTACCAGGAACCGAACAACGCACGCTCGCGCTCCACCAGCAACGGCATCGCGTCCGAAGCGGTCACCAACTCCCGCAGCGGATAACGCGCCAGCACCCCCTCCACCTCCGGCGACAAGGCGCCCTTCAGCCGGTGGTGCACGGTCAGCGTGTCGTCGCCGAGGGCGCGCGCGGCGTCCAGCACCAGCTGCCGCTCCGCGCCCTTGGGTACTCCGGCGGCGGCACGCTCGTAGAGCTCGGCGCCCTCCTCCAGGACCAGGCCGGTGTCGATGCCGGCCGGCACCTTCACGGACGCGGTGTGCCGCCAGGTCGCCAGCGGATGGCTCCAGGCCTCGACGCGGAACGACCAGCGCCCGGTCACGTCCGGGGTGACGTCCGCGCCCCACAGGTCACTGCCGGGCGACAGCTCGCGCATGGGTGTCCAGGGGCCGCGGCGGCCCGCCGGATCCCGCAGGACCACGTTGGCGCCGACGGCGTCGTGTCCCTCACGGAACACGGTGGCCGTGACCTGGAACGTCTCCCCGGCCACCGCCTTCGCCGGGCGCCTGCCGCACTCCACGGCCGGCCGGACGTCACGTACCGGTACACGGCCGATGGCCGGGGTCCTGCGCATGGTTCTCACCTCCGCCGTGCGCGAAGCCGGGCACCGGGCCCGGCTTCACGATCCGAGAAAACGGTTCGGCTGCTGCCGTCCCGTGGGGAACGCCGTCTGCGGTGCCGGGTCAGGTGCTCGGTGCCGCGGAACGACGTTCCGAGGGTGGTGCCCGCCGGGCCGCCCGGCCCGGTTGCGGCCGCCCGTCCTGCTCGCGCAGATAGCCGGCCAGGCTGGAGCGCAGATAGCGCTCCGCCGCGTCCGCTGCCTCCCGGGCGCAGCGCTTTCCCATCAGCACGCACAAGGTGTAGCCCGAGTCCTCGAAAGTGGCCCGGACCGTGCGGTCGTGGGGCGAGGCGAGCATCACGCGCTCCCACGCCCGGTAACGCCGCAACTGCCGGGCCACTTCGGCCTTGGCGGGTAGCAGCATGACCCTCTTCACCTTCCACGCTCTCGACTGGGCGCGTTCCCGACGGTCGGGTGGTGGCCGCGCAGGGGTGGGCGCGGCACCGTTACGGCGATCGAGGCTTTCACTCATGGTGCACGTAGGGACACGCATCGTCCTGTTGGACCTTCAACCATCCCGCCGTTAGAGAGCCTCGTGTTGCACGAATGGCGTAGTGGGCTCACTGTGGAGGTGACTCAGAAGCGATCACCGCTCACGCTCAGTGTCCGGGATCCCTCCCGGACGGGCGAGGGGAGCGCGAGCTTCGCGGGTGAGGAGCAAGCGACGATGAAGACCGCAGTGCCCCGCTACTACCACCTGGACGTGGAAGTCAGCCCGGAACGGGTGGAGCAGGTCAGCCGCATCCTGGCCGCCCACCTCCACTACTGGGACCTGGACAACCTCGTGGACCCCGTCTGCCGCGGCGCCGAGCTGCTGCTGCGGGCGATCGACGAGCACGCCACGGACAAGGACACGTCGATCGAGCTGTGGTGGAACGGCCAACACCTCATCACCGCCGTGGGCGGCGACCACCGAGATCTGCGCCCCGATCAGGACCTGCGGGCGTGCCTCGCCGACATCGCCGCCATGAGCGACGGCTGGGGATGCTGCGCGGCGGAGACCGGCAGCAAGATCATCTGGTTCTCCCAGCGCGCCCGCTCCGGTGAGCGCGTCCCGCTGGTCCCGAGCGTTCCGGCGCCCGACATGAGCGAGGGGCTGCAGGTGCCCCGCGCACTGCCGCTGGTCGCCCTGGCCGCCCCGGCGACCGCCGCACACGACGCTCTGGAGGGCGCCCGGTGACGGCTCGCAAGTCCCGAGCAGGGGTGCCCGTGTGGAGCGGGCACCCCTACCCGTTGGGTGCCGTCTTCGACGGGCAGGGCACCAACTTCGCCCTGTTCAGCGAGGTCGCCGAGCGCGTCGAGCTGATCCTGGTCGACGACAGGGGCGCCCATACCAAGGTCCCGCTGCACGAGGTCGACGGGTTCGTCTGGCACGCGTACCTGCCCGGCGTCGGCCCGGGGCAGCGCTACGGCTACCGCGTGCACGGCCCCTGGCAGCCGTCCCTCGGCCACCGGTGCAACCCGGCGAAGCTGCTGCTCGACCCGTACGCGCGGGCCGTGGACGGCCAGATCGACAACCACGCCTCCCTCTACGAACGCGCGCCCGACGGCCCCTCACCGGGCAACAGCGCCGGGCACTCGATGCTGGGCGTCGTCACCGACCCCTCCTTCGACTGGGGCGACGACCGCCCGCCGGACCGGGCGTACGCCGACTCCGTCATCTACGAGGCGCATGTGCGCGGTATGACCCGCACCCATCCCGAGGTGCCCGAACGGCTGCGCGGCACCTACGCCGGCCTCGCCCACCCCGCGGTCCTGGAGCACCTGACCTCGCTCGGGGTCACCGCGGTGGAGCTGATGCCGGTCCACCAGTTCGTCCAGGACGGCGTGCTGCAGGACCGGGGACTGGCCAACTACTGGGGCTACAACACCATCGGCTTCTTCGCCCCGCACAACGGCTACGCCGCCTTCGGCAGCCGGGGCGAGCAGGTGAACGAGTTCAAGGCCATGGTGAAGGCGCTGCACGAGGCCGGCCTCGAAGTGATCCTCGACGTGGTCTACAACCACACCGCCGAGGGCAACGAGCGGGGCCCCACGCTGTCCTTCCGGGGCATCGACAACGCCTCCTACTACCGCCTGGTCGACGGCGACTGGGGGCACTACTACGACACCACGGGCACCGGGAACAGCCTGCTGATGCGGCACCCGTACGTCCTTCAGCTGATCATGGACTCGCTGCGGTACTGGGTCACCGAGATGCACGTCGACGGCTTCCGCTTCGACCTCGCGGCGACGCTGGCCCGGCAGTTCCACGAGGTGGACCGGCTGTCCGCCTTCTTCGACCTCATCCAGCAGGACCCGGTGATCAGCCGCGTCAAGCTGATCGCCGAGCCGTGGGACGTGGGGGAGGGCGGCTACCAGGTGGGCAACTTCCCGCCGCTGTGGTCGGAGTGGAACGGCCGCTACCGGGACGCCGTACGGGACTTCTGGCGGGGCGAACCGGGGTCCCTCGGGGAGTTCGCCTCCCGGCTGACCGGGTCCTCCGACCTCTACCAGCACAGCCGGCGGCGGCCGCGTGCCAGCGTGAACTTCGTGACCGCCCACGACGGGTTCACGTTGCGTGACCTCGTGTCGTACAACGACAAGCACAACGAGGACAACGGCGAGGACAACCGGGACGGTGAGAGCACCAACCGCTCCTGGAACTGCGGCGCCGAGGGCGACACCGACGACCCGGCCGTCCTCGAACTGCGCGCCCGCCAGCAGCGCAACCTGCTGGCCACCCTGCTGCTGTCGCAGGGCATCCCGATGCTCTGCCACGGCGACGAACTCGGGCGCACCCAGCGCGGCAACAACAACGCCTACTGCCAGGACAACGAGATCTCCTGGGTCGACTGGGAGCTGACGGACGAGCAGCGCGCCCTCGCCGACTTCACCCGCCACGTGATCGGCCTGCGGGCCGGGCACCCCGTGCTGCGCCGGCGCCGCTTCTTCCGCGGCGAGACGGTGACCAACGCCAAGCAGCCGCTGCCCGACCTGATGTGGCTGCGGCCCGACGCCCGGGAGATGACCGACCGGGACTGGCAGCGCGGCGACGCCCACTCGGTCGGCGTGTTCCTCAACGGCGACGCCATCGCCGAGCGGGACGCCCACGGCGGACGGGTGATCGACGACTCCTTCCTGCTGCTGCTCAACGGCTACTGGGAACCCGTCGACTTCCGGCTGCCCGACCACTCCTTCGGCGAGCGCTGGACGACCCTGATCGACACCGCGGACCCGGACGGTGTCCCCGACGAGCGCGAGCGCAAGGCCGGCACCCGGCTGCGCGTGGAACCCCGCAGTCTGATCATGCTGTCCCGGCCGTCCCGGGGCGGCCGCTAGACGAGCGACCGCCGGGCGGGCCGGGGTGTTCCCGGGCCCGTCCCGCGGGTCAGCGCAGGGTGCGGGAGGTGACCGTGAACTGCGCGCCGTCCGGGTCCCGCAGGATCGCCTCCGTCTCGTCCTCGCTCAGGACGCTGCCGCCGTGCTTCTCGGCCGACCGGGCGCAGCCCGGCACGTCCTCCACCGTGAAGTGGACCTGCCAGTGCGGCCGTACGGAGGGGTCCGGGGCCGCCTCCACCGCTCCGGAGTCGATGCGCGCGACGACGTCACCCCCGCTGCGCAGCACCACCTCGCCGCCCACGTACTCGACCTCGCAGCAGCCCGGCTTGCCGGAGGCCCAGCCGAGGATCTCGCCGTAGAAGATCGCGGAGTCGAAGGCGTTGCGGGTGTGCAGCCGGATGTAGGTCGGGGCGGCCCGGCGCCAGGTCTCCCAGTTGGAGACGAGTTCGCCCTCCCAGATCCCGAAGGTGGCCCCGTCGCGGTCGGCGAGCAGCGCGGCCCGCCCCGGCGGGAAGGACAGCGGCCCGACCGCCGCCGTGCCGCCGCGTTCCCGGGCCCGCGCGACGGCCACGTCGGCGTCCGGCACCGCGAAGTACGGCGTCCAGGCCACCGCCATCTGCCACATCGAGGCGACCGCGGCGATCCCGGCCACCGGGACCCCGCCCGCCAGCGCTATGCGGAAGTGCTCGCCGAGCTTCGCGCCGCGCCAGCGCCAGCCGAGCACGGCTGAGTAGAAGTCCTGGGTGGCCTCCAGATCACGGCTGGTCAGGCTCACCCAGCAGGGGGCGCCGAAGACGGAGTGCGTCGAGACGACGTCCTTCGTCCTCGGTCCGGCGCCGGCGGGGGTGTCATGGTTCATGGCAGTCGCGTCCTGGTCTCGGGGCCGGGCGGCCACCGGTTCCTCTTCAGTGTCCAACCGGAGCGGGGTGGGGTGCTCGTCGAGTACCCCTCTGGCGCGCGGCCAGGCGGGTGAGCGGGACGGGGGCCCGCCGGGGAGCGACGCACACCGCATCGGGGAGCCGCGGTCGGAGGTCGCGCGACTGCCGGAGGCCGTGGCTTCCACCCCCGCGCCTCGACACGGGGGCGGGGGAAGGGTCGGTCAGCCGGTCTCCGCGAGCAGCTCCTCGCGCAGCCGGTCGAAGCAGCCGCTGAGCAGCCGGGAGACGTGCATCTGGGAGATGCCGAGCTGCTGGGCTATCCGGCTCTGGGTCATCCCGCCGAAGAAGCGCAGGTAGAGAATGGTGCGCTCGCGTTCCGGCAGTGCCTCCAGGAAGGGCTTGACCGCCGCGCGGTCGACCACCAGGTCGAAGCCGGGGTCCGGCTCGCCGAGCGAGTCCCCGAGCGCATAGCCCTCCGTGCCGGCCACCTCGGCGTCCAGGGACAGTGCGGAGAAGCACTCCAGGGCCTCCATGCCGGTGCGCACCTCGTCCTCGCTGAGCCGGGTGTGCGCGGCGATCTCGGAGACGGTCGGCGCCCGGCCGGGCGTCGTCTGCGCCAGTTCCTTGACCGCGTTGCGAACCCGGTTGCGCAGGTCCTGCACCCGGCGCGGCACGTGCAGGGTCCACATGTGGTCGCGGAAGTGGCGTTTGATCTCGCCGGTGATGGTGGGCACCGCGTACGCCTCGAAGGCGCGGCCACGCTCCGGATCGTAGTGGTCCACGGCCTTGACGAGGCCCAGCGCGGCCACCTGGTACAGGTCCTCCAGGGACTCCCCGCGGCCACGGAACCGTACGGCGATCCGCTCGGCCATGGGCAGCCAGAGCCGGACCAGTTCGTCCCGGAGAGCCTGCCTCTCGGGGCCGTCGGAGAGCCGGGCGAGCCGTTCGAAGGTCTCGCCGGTGTCGGGTGCGTCGTCGTGGGGGTGGGTTCTCGTGCTGCCGGTGACAGGCATCGCGCACCTCTCTCAGCAGGTGCTGGATCACAGACACCGTGGGAGGCGCGCCCGGACGGAAGGTCGGCGCCCGGCCGGAGCCGGCTCCCACGGATGTGCCTTCTGTCCGAAGCACAACCATGCTATTGCCCCTTCGGTAACATAACCAAACAATCCGGACTTTCTATAGCAATACCGAGTGAAGTTTTGCCCCGCTTTGAAACCGGTTACCTCGTAAGCAGAGGTAACCTCCAGGCGTGGAGACCGAACCCGCCGAGTTTCCGGAGGAGCTGGCCGACGCCCTCGTACGGATCCAGCGGCTCATCCGGCGCCGCCTGCGCGGCGGCCTGGCCGGGCCGCGGCTGCGCGGCGCCGAGGTGGAGCTGCTCCGGCTGGTCGAGGGCCGGCCCGGCGTCCGCGTCTCGGACGCCGCGCGCGCCCTGCACCTGGCGGGCAACTCCGTCTCGACCCTGGTCAACCGGTTGGTACGGGAGGGGTACCTGGTCCGGGAGACCGACCCCGCCGACCGGCGGGCCGCCCGCCTGCTGCTCACCGGGGCCGCCGAGAAGCGGCTCGGCGACTGGCGCAGACGCCGGGCCGAACTGGTCGGCCGGCACGTGGCCCGGCTCGGCCCGGCCGACCGGGAGGCGCTGCGCGCGGCCCTCCCCGCCCTGCGCGAGCTGGCCGTCACCCTGCACGAGGAGGCCGACGAGACATGACCGGCGACACCACCGCCCCGCCCGCCGAAGCCGTCACCTGCACCGGCCTCGCCTACTCCTTCGGGGAGACCAGCGCGGTCGACGGACTCGACCTCACCGTCCGCGAGGGCGAGGTGTTCGGGCTGCTCGGCCCCAACGGCGCGGGCAAGACCACCGCCATCCGCTGCATCACGACGCTGCTGCCGGTCCCGGCCGGCATGGTCCGGGTCTTCGGGCACGACGCGGCCGGGGAGCGCATGGCGGTGCGCCGGCTGCTCGGCTACGTCCCGCAGCAGCTGTCCGCCGACAGCGGGCTCACCGGACGGGAGAACGTCGCCCTGTTCGCCCGGGTGTTCGACGTACGGCGCCGCGAGCGCGCCGAGCGCGTCACCCAGGCCCTCGCCGCCGTCGGGCTCGCCGACGCGGCGGACCGGCTCGCCAAGACCTACTCCGGTGGCATGATCCGCCGCCTCGAACTCGCCCAGGCCCTGGTCAGCGCGCCCCGCCTGCTGATCCTGGACGAACCCACCATCGGCCTCGACCCGATCGCCCGCACCGACGTCTGGGACCACATCAACGCCGTCCGCGCCGCCACCGGCATGAGCGTCCTGGTCACCACCCACTACATGGACGAGGCCGACCAGTACTGCGACCGGGTCGGCCTGATGGACCGCGGGCGCGTCCGCGCCCTGGGCACCGCGGCCGAACTGCGGCGCGGGCTCGCCGAACGCCGCGGCACCGACACCCTGCCCACTCTGGAGGACGTGTTCCGGGACGCCGCGGGCAGCGGTCTGCAGGACCCGTCAGGAGGAGGTTTCCGCGATGTCCGAAGCACCCGCCGCACCGCGCACCGCGTCGGCTGAGACTCCGCCCGGCGGCACCGCGCTGCTGCTCGGCCCGCCCTCGCCGCGCCCCGGCTGGCGCGTGCTGCCCGCGCGGGTCGCCGCGATGTGCGCCGTCGAGCTCCAGAAGCTGCGCCACGACCGCACCGAGCTGTACACCCGGGCGGTCCAGCCCGCGCTCTGGCTGCTGATCTTCGGCGAGACCTTCACCCGGATCCGCGCCATACCCACCGGCGGCATCCCCTACATCGACTACCTGGCGCCCGGCATCATCGCCCAGTCGGCGATGTTCATCGCGATCTTCTACGGCATCCAGATCATCTGGGAGCGGGACGCCGGCGTCCTCAACAAGCTGCTCGTCACGCCGACCCCGCGCTCGGCGCTGATCACCGGCAAGGCGTTCGCCGCGGGGGTGAAGTCGCTGATCCAGGCCGTCGTCGTGGTCCTCATCGCCGCCGTGCTCGGGGTCGCCCTCACCTGGAACCCGCTCCGGCTGCTCGGCGTGGCCCTCGCGGTGGTCCTCGCCTCCGCGTTCTTCTCCTGCCTGTCGATGACCATCGCGGGCATCGTGCTCAGCCGCGACCGGCTCATGGGCATCGGGCAGGCGATCACCATGCCGCTGTTCTTCGGCTCCAACGCGCTCTACCCCGTCGCGGTGATGCCGGGCTGGCTCCAGGCCGTCAGCAAGGTCAACCCGCTCAGCTACCAGGTCGACGCACTGCGCGGTCTGCTGCTCGGCACACCGGCCCACCTCGGGGCCGACTTCGGGGTACTCGCGGTCGCCGCCGCCCTCGGCATCACCGCGGCCTCCTCGCTGCTCGGCCGACTGGCCCGGTGATCTTGCGCCGGACGTGATGTGCGGCACGCACCCCCACCCGGCCCGGGACCCCCGAACGGGATTCTTCCTGCGCAGCGCTTGATCAACGATCAAAGCGGGCGAACCCCCTGGCCACAGCGCATTCCACTCATTTGACAGTGCGCTGAGCGCACAGATAGACAGCACCTCTCGAAGGGCGAGAGGGGCACTGTGTACGAGCCGAACGTGGTCGGGGACTGGCAGGAGTACGACGAGCATGCCGGTCTGCGCGTCCGCGTCCATCGCCTGGAGGCGGCCGAGCCGCCGCGCGGGCGCGACGACGCCGCGGTTGGGCTGACGTACTTCAGCGTCCGGGTGACCGTCGAGAACCGCGGCGCGCGGCACTACGGCATCCACCTGGAGGACGGCCAGATCGACGTCCGGGTCGGACCGGACGGCGAGGGCGCCTTCATCGACTGGCGCAACTCCCAGTTCATCGAGGGCTTCGACGTCTATCCGCTGCGCCGGGCCACCGCCGTCGTCTTCGCGGCCGCCCCGGAGGCCGCCCTGACCCACGTGGACGTGCAGGTGCAGTTGCGGGTCGACGAGGAGTGGGCCGAGCGCCGGCTCTGGGCGGGCGGCATCGGCTGCCTGGAGACGACCTCGACGGCCGCCCCCGCGGGCACCGCGCAGGGCGGTCTGGCCCACCAGGTGAGCGCCTTCCTCAAGGACCAGACGGAGCCGGGCGGGGCCTGAGCCCGGTCCCGGTCAGTGCGGGATGCCGTCGATGATCTCCCGCGCCCCCTGCCGCAGCAACGACACGGCGACCGAGGTGCCCAGCGTCGCGGCGTCGAGCCGGCCCGCCCACTCGTGGGCGTTCAGCCGGGTCTTGCCGTCCGGGGTGAACACACAGGCCCGCAGGGACAGTTCACCGCTCCGGTCGACGCGCGCGTAACCGGCGATGGGGCTGTTGCAGTGCCCCTGGAGCACATGCAGGAACATCCGCTCGGCCGTGGCCTCACGGTGCGTCCCGGGGTGGCCGAGCCCGCTCACCGCGTCGATCAGCTCGCTGTCGCCCTCCCGGCACTGCAGGGCGAGGATGCCCGCGCCGATCGGCGGCATCATGGTCTCCGGGGACAGCACCTCGCTGATCACGTCCCGGCGGCCGATCCGCTCCAGACCGGACACCGCGAGCAGCAGCGCGTCCGCCTCGCCGGCGGCCAGCTTCGCCAGCCGGCGGTTGGCGTTGCCGCGGAACGGCACGCACTCCAGGTGCGGGTGGGTGGCGGCCAGTTGGGCGATGCGGCGCACCGCGGAGGTGCCGATGCGGGTGCCGGCCGGGAGCTCGTCCAGGGTGAGGCCGTCCGGGTGCACCAGCGCGTCACGGATGTCGTCCCGCTCCAGGAACGCGGCGAACACCGTCCCGGCGGGCAGCGGCCGGTCGGCGGGCACGTCCTTGACGCAGTGCACCGCGAGGTCCGCCTCCCCGGCCAGCAGGGCCGCGTCCACCTCCTTGGTGAACGCCCCCTTGCCCTCCACCTGGGAGAGATCGCCGAGCCACTTGTCGCCCGTGGTCTTCACCGGCACGACCTCGGTACGGACTTCGGGATGCAGCACGGCCAACTCGGCGCGCACGCGCTCGACCTGTGCGAGGGCCATGGGCGAGTCACGGGACACGATGCGAATGAGTTCCGGGACGGACATGGGGGACACGATAGACCCTCGGGCGGGCCGCCCCGGCCCGTTCCTGCCGTCCGGCTCCCGCCGTTCGTCAGGGCTCCTCGGGCAGGTCCGCCGCCGACTCCTCCGGGGTGAGGTCCGGGCGCAGTCGCTGCCACGACGGCTGGCGCAGCATCCCGTCCCTGGTCCGGGTGGAGTAGCTGACCTCGCCGACCAGCCGGGGCAGCACCCAGCGGGCCTCCGGGATCCTGGGCACGGGATCGAAGGGGCAGATGTCGGTGGCCTCGGCCGCCAGCAGGGCGGCGAGAGCGGCCCGTTCGGCGGTGCTCCAGCCGGTGCCCACGCCGCCGACGTACCGCAGTCTGCCGCCGGCGCGCTGGCCGACGAGCACCGCGCCGGGCAGCCCGGCCAGCCGGCCCCTGCCGGGCAGCCAGCCGCCGATGATCACGTCCTCGCTGCGCATGTGGCGGATCTTGATCCAGGCACGCGAGCGCACCCCGGGCTCGTACACCGAGTCCAGCCGCTTGCACACCAGCCCTTCGAGCCCGTGCTCCCGGGTGGCGCGCAGCGCCTCGGCGCCGTGCCCGGTCACCGCGGCCGGTGTCGACCAGTGCGGGCCCGCGAGTCCCAATTCCTCCAGCCGGGCCCGCCGCCGGGTGTAGGGCAGCCGGAGCAGCGGCTCCGCCACGTAGGGCGCGTCGAACAGCACCAGGTGGACCGGCACCCGGGCGGCCCGGCGGGCCGCGCGCGCCGGGGCGTGCGCGAGGCCCATCCGGCTCTGCAGCAACTGGAAGTCCGCCCGCCCGCCCGCGTCCAGGGCCAGCACCTCGCCGTCCAGCACGGCGGCCGTGCCGCCCAGCGCGGCGGCCAGCGGCCGGAGTTCGGGATAGGCGGCGGTGATGTCCTCCCCGGAGCGGGCCCGCAGCAGCACGCTGCCGTCGCCGGGCAGGTACACCATCACCCGCTGGCCGTCCTGCTTGGTCTCGTACGCCCACCGCTCGTCCTGCGCGGCGGCCGGCAGCGAGCCGGGGGTGGCGAGCATCGGCGGGATCAACGGCAGCTTCACGGGGGTCACGGCAGAAGGTGTCGACCGCGGCCCGCCCGCGCACGCGCCTTTCGGCGGCGGTTCCCCTGAACGGGGCGGCGTCCGGACATCCGGACCGCCGCCCCGCGCGCGGATTCCCTGCCGGGGGACCCGTACGCCCTGTTCCGGGCCGCCGACTCCGCGCCGCCCTCTTCCGGGCGGGCGTCCTCCAGGCCACCGCTCCGGGCGGGCGTCCTCCGGCCCCCCGCCGGACCTGGGTCAGCCCTCGTCCGGGGGTTCCACGTCCAGGCCCGTGCAGGCCAGTTGGTCGGCGATCTCGGCGCAGGCCTCCAGGCCCCGTGGGGAGTGGACGGCGAGCATCGGGCTGGTGTCGCCGGTGGGGTCGCCCGCCGGGTAGCTCGCCGACAGCACGTCATGTCCGGCCCGTACCGACACCTCCCGGGCCGGTGCGGAGCGCATCCGTACCTGGGACCAGGCGGTGCCGCAGGTGGGGGAGTAGCGGAGCAGGACGTCGTAGTCGGGGTCGGCCACCCTGCTCCGCGTCTGCGCGTCCCGGGCGCACTCCGAGGCGTCGGGCAACTGGCCCTGGCAGGAGCGCGCGTGGCAGCGGGGCACGGTCAGCAGCGTCTGCGCGGCCGGGGCGGGCGCGCCGGAGCGGCCGGAGACCGTGACGGCGGCGCCCACCGCCGCGGCCGAGGCGAGCAGCGCGAGCGCCGACAAGGAGAGCCACCGCGGTCGGCTGGTCCGCTCGGCCCCGTCCGGTGGACTCGGCGCGGGTGGCGGCTCGGCCGCCTCCCACAGGGCCAGTACCGGGGCGGGATCGACGCCGGCCAGCCGGCTGAGCGCCTCCGCCGCGGGTCGCGGCGGCCGCTTGGCGCCCGTCAGATAGCGGTGCCAGGCCGACTTGCTGTACGGGGTGCGCGCGGCCAGTGCCGCGAGACTCAGTCCCGTGCCGTCCTTCAGCTCGCGCAGTCTCGCCGTGAGCGACTCGTCCGGCGTGGCCGATCCTTCGGGATGCCGCATCGCGCGTCCCTCTACTCCCATTCCGCTATGGGCGCTTTCGCCCCTGATGCCGGAATGGCTTCCCGGAAGATCGCGCTCCGCAACCCCCGGCGGGTATGAGGATGGTGAGGCGCGTACGTGCGCCGAAGGCCTGTTCGGGGGTCATCGAACAGGCCTTCGGCAGTCAGGGGTTACGGCGCCGCGGAGCCGTCAGCACCAGGGCACGGCACGGTTGGTGACGACGTAACGGGCCGTGACGTAGCCCCGGTGGTGGGGCAGCCGGTACCAGAGGTGGTTGCCCCGTACCCCGGTGCCGTACGTCTCGCAGACGACCGCCAGCAGCCGGTTCATGTGCCGGTGCCCGACGACCCGGTACCCGGTGCCCGGTCCGGAGCGGACGTTCAGCCGGGCGTGGCGGGTGGCGACCCGGCCGAGGGCGGGGTAGGTGCGGCGGTGCGACCGGTGGACGCGGTGCCGCGCGTGGTGCCCGGGGTACTGGGCGGTGGTGGGTGCGGGGCGCGGGGCCGTCGCGGCGCTCGCCGGTGCCGCCCCGGCCGTGGGCAGGAACGCGAGCACCGCGACCGTGGCCAGCAGACCGCTCTTGAGAGTCCGTCGGATCATGGAAACCTCCGGCTGTCGTTCTCGTGACCACGAACGGTGATCACGACAGCCAGCGTTGCCACGCCGGGCCTCCGGGATGCCGTCCCCGCGTCCCGTGGGACGCCGGGGACGTCCCCGGGCACGCACCACTCGGCCCACCTGGCCCTCCATCGCCGGGCGTGCCACCGTCCTGCCGTCTCCGTGAACGGCCCGACACGCGCCCCCGGGTGGCCTACCGTCGAGTAATATCCGGCGGCAGGTCACCAGAGGAGGAACCGTGCCCCGGTCCGAACGCTCACCCCTGCTGCTCGCCGGCCTGCTGGCCGCCGCCGGCGTCGCCCACTTCGCCGCCCCCCGCCAGTTCGACCACACGATCCCGAAGGCCCTGCCGGGCTCGCCCCGGACGTGGACGTACGGCAGCGGTGTCGTGGAACTGGCGCTGGCGGCCGGCATCGCCGCCCGCCGCACGCGGCCCGTGGCCGCGAAGGCGGCCGCGGCCTTCTTCGTCGGCGTCTTCCCGGCCAATGTGAAGATGGCCGTCGACTGGCGCCACCGGCCCGCGCCGCAGCGCAACGCGGCCCTGGCCCGGCTGCCCCTCCAGGTGCCCCTGGTGCTCTGGGCGCGCGGTGTCGCCCGCGGCGGGGAGGGCCGGTCATGAGCGAGCGCGTCGAGATCGGCCGGCAGGTCGAGGACTTCGCCCTGCCGGACGAGACCGGCACCACCCGGCGGCTCACCGAGCTGCTGGCCGAGGGTCCGGTGGTGCTGTTCTTCTACCCCGCGGCCCTGACCCCGGGATGCACCGCCGAGGCCTGCCACTTCCGTGATCTCGCCGCGGAGTTCGCCGCCGTCGGCGCCCGCCCGGTCGGGATCAGCGGGGACGGCGTGGACAAGCAGCAGGAGTTCGCCGGCCGGCACGCCCTCGGCATGCCGCTGCTCTCCGACGCGGACGGGGCGGTGCGCGAGCGGTTCGGGGTCAAACGGGGCTTCACGCTCGCCCCGACCAAGCGGGTCACCTTCGTGATCGCCGAGGACCGTACCGTCCTGGAGGTCGTCCGCAGCGAGCTGCGGATGAACACCCACGCCGACCGGGCGCTGTCCGTCCTGCGGGCCCGCAAGGGCTGAGGCGCGGCCGCCGCGGTTGAGCCCCCGGGCCGATCGGATCATCCTGGGGGCTATGGAGCGTCTCGCGGCCGCGGCGATCATCGATGCCCAGGGCAGGGTGACCGGGTGGAGCGAGGGCGCGCGACTCCTGACGGGTCACGCGGCACACGAGGTCGTCGGCCGCCCGGTGGGCGACCTGCTCGCCGGGTACGTGCCCGCGGACGCCCTCGCCGCCCGCACCGGGACCGTCGTGCTGCGGCACCGGGACGGACACCCGGTCGAGCTGACCCTGACCGCCTGCCCGGTCCTCGGTCCCGACGGCGGACCGGCCGGGCACGTCGTCACCGCCGAACCGTCCGGGACCATGGTGGCCGCCCAGGCCTTCGAACAGGCGTCCATGTCCATGTCGGTCTTCGACCTCGGGCAGCGCTACGTACGCTCCAACAGCGCCGCGTGCCGGACGATGGGCGTGCCCGAGGAGTCGCTGCTCGGCCGGTTCGTCCTGGAGACCGTGGGGGACGCCGAGGACAGCCGGGGTTTCGTCAGCCACCTCCGCCAGGTGGCCGAGACCGGCCGGCCGGTCCGTTACGAGAGCACCGAGGCCCCCACCCCGGACGGGGCGCACGCCTGGAGCATCGAGATGTGGCCCCTGCGCGACGGCTCCGGCGAGCTCACCGCCGTCGCCCTCGCCGCCTTCGACAGCAGCGAGCAGTACTGGGCCCGGCGCCGCCTCGCCCTGCTGAACGAGGCCGCCACCGGCATCGGCACCACCCTGGACGTGGTGCGCACCGCCGAGGAACTCGTCGAACTGCTGGTGCCGCGGTACGCCGACTTCGCCAGCGTCGACCTGCTCGAATGGGTCCTCGGCGACGACGAACCGCCGATGGTCCCGGACGGCGGTGTCCCGCTGCGCCGCGTCGCCCACGGCTCGACCCGGGCGGGCAACCCGGGCGCGGCCGTGAACCTGGGCGAGACGGAGCTCTACCTGCCGTCCTCGCCCCCGGCCCGGTCCCTGCGCGAGGGCCGCGCCGTGCTGGGCCAGGCCGGCGAGCCGGCGTTCACCGACTGGCTCGCCGAGCGCAACGCGCGCTCGCCCGAGGGACGCCGCTTCCGCGAGGGCGTCCACTCCATGATCGCGGTACCGCTGCGGGCCCGGGGCACCACCCTGGGCGTCGCGGTGTGCGTCCGCGTGGCCCACCCGGACAGCTACGCCCCCGACGACGCCGTCTTCGCCGAGGAACTCGCGAGCCGCGCCGCCGTCTGCGTCGACAACGCCCGCCGCTTCGCCCGCGAACGCAGCACCGCCCACGCCCTCCAGCACAGCCTGTTGCCCCGGGGACTGCCCCGGCAGGCCGCGGTCGAGGTGGCCCACCGGTACCTGCCGTGCGGGTCGCTGGCCGGCATCGGCGGCGACTGGTTCGACGTCATCCCGCTCTCCGGCAGCCGGGTCGGTCTTGTCGTCGGCGACGTGGTCGGGCACGGCATCCGCTCCTCGGCCACCATGGGCCGGCTGCGCACCGCCGTACGCACCCTCGCCGACGTCGACCTGGCCCCGGACGAACTCCTCACCCACCTCGACGACCTGGTCACCCACCTGGCCTCCGACGACAGCGGGGAGGAGGTCGCCGAACTCGGCGCGACCTGCCTCTACGCGGTCTACGACCCGGTCTCCCGCCGGCTCTGCATGGCGGCCGCCGGGCACC
Source organism: Streptomyces sp. IBSBF 3136 (assembly GCF_036815105.1). Taxonomy (NCBI): domain Bacteria; kingdom Bacillati; phylum Actinomycetota; class Actinomycetes; order Kitasatosporales; family Streptomycetaceae; genus Streptomyces; species Streptomyces sp. IBSBF 3136. The sequence continues at coordinate 13,194 of NZ_JAJSZC010000094.1, read as the reverse complement.
CGGCCCCGGCCCTCGTGCTGCCCGGGGACGCCCCCGAGTTCGTGCCCATGACCGCCGGACCTCCTCTCGGCGTCGGCGGACTGCCGTTCGAGGCCACGGAGATCGAACTGCCGGAGGGGTCGGTCGTCGCCCTCTACACCGACGGGCTGGTCGAGGGCCGCGACCGCGACGTGGACCGCGCCACCGACGAACTGCGCCGCGCCCTCGGCGCGCCCGCCGACTCCCTGGAGGCGCTCAGCGACAACGTCCTCAAGGCCGTCCTGCCCGAGCAGCCCACCGACGACGTCGCCCTCCTCGTGGTGCGCACCCGCGCCCTCGGCACCGACCGGGTCGCCACCTGGGACGTCCCGCCCGACCCCGCCCAGGTGGCCGCCTTCCGGCAGGCGGCCACCGAGCGGCTGGCCGCCTGGGGCCTGGAGGAAGCCGCCTTCGTCACCGAACTGGTCGTCAGCGAACTGGTGACCAACGCGATCCGCTACGGCGAACCCCCCATCAAGCTGCGGCTGATCCGCGACCGGGCGCTCATCTGCGAGGTGTCCGACGCCAGTTCCACCTCACCGCACCTGCGGCGGGCGCACGCCTACGACGAGGGCGGGCGCGGTCTGCTGCTCGTCGCCCAGCTCACCCAGCGCTGGGGCAGCCGGCAGACGGGCGGAGGCAAGACGATCTGGGCGGAACAGCCCCTGCCCGGAGGTTGATCACTGGAACGGGCACCCCGGGTTCGGCGCGTCCTCCGAGAACGGGGAACCGTGCGGCAGCACGTAGAGGACGTCCAGGACGACCGGGGTGTCGCCCAGGTTGCGCCCGATGTGGACGTTGCCGGGGCCGGCCGGCTCCTTGATCGGCGCGCCCTGGCGGTAGACGCCGTCCGAAGCGCAGTCGGAGTCGAAGTGGCTGAGGGTGCCCTGCTTCACGACGCCGTACAGCGGACCGTCGTGGTAGTGCCATCCGGTGCTCTGGCCGGGCGGGATGGTGATCTCCCGCAGCGTGTAGTCGGTGCCGCCGACGGTGGTCCGGCTGATGAGCCGTGCGGTCACGCCCGGCCCCGCCGGGGTCGCCCCCGCCGTGCCGCAGGTCAGGACGGTGGCGGCGGTCACGGCGCCGGTTATGGCGGTGCGGAGTGCGATGCGCATGCGGAAGCCTCCAGGAGCGCGGGCCGGTGTCGCCGCGAACTTAGAGGCTTTTCGGCCACGTCGGGGCCGGAACGGCATGATCCGGATGCGGCCGGGCGCGCGCGTCCGCCACCTCGGCGCGCCCCGCGGCGGCCGGCAGCCGTGGCGCGGTCACTCCCGCCGGTCGTCGGCGAGCACCTGGGCGAGGGTGCGGCCGGTGCGTACCGAGCGGGCCCGGCGCGGGTCCGGGGTGCCGTGCCCGTCCGTCCGGGCGGCACCCTTGTGCACCAGCAGCCAGGCCTCCTCCTCGTCCGCGCCGCCGCGGAACCGGGTGAGCGCGTACTCGCCGTGCAGCTTGGAACCGTGCAGCCGGAAGGAGGCGTGCCCCTTCTCCAGCGACTCCGCGAAGTCCACCGGGCGGCCCCGGCGGTCGTGGCTGAGCGGCTCGTACGTGCCGCGGTCCCAGACGATCACGGCACCCCCGCCGTACTCGCCCTTCGGGATCACGCCCTCGAAGTCCTCGTACTCCAGCGGATGGTCCTCGGTGGGCACCGCCATCCGCTTGTCCCCGGGGTCGGCCGACGGCCCCTTCGGCACCGCCCAGGACTTCAGCACGTCGCCCACCTGGAGCCGGAAGTCGAAGTGCATCCGCCGCGCGTCATGGATCTGCACCACGAACCGGGGCCGGTCCGCCCGGTCCGCGGGCGCGTTCCCCGACGGCTCGCGGGTCCGCTCGAAGTCGCGCTTGCCGCGGTAGGTCCGCAGCCGGTCCTCCGTAGCCACGTGCGGCTCCTTCCGTCCGTCCGCCCCAAGGGCCCCGGGGTGCCCGAGTCCCCCCAGGAGCCCCGGGTACCCGTCCGGGCCGCCCCTCAGCCGCCGATCGCGTCCAGCTCGGCGACCGCGTCCGCGGGCAGGACCAGAGCCGCGGCGGCGATGTTCTCCCGCAGGTGGTCGGGCGACGAGGTGCCCGGGATCAGCACGATGTTCGGCGACCGCCGCAACAGCCAGGCCAGGGCCACCTGCTGCGGCGAGGCGCCCAGCCGGGCGGCGACCTTCGACAGCGTCTCCGACTGCAGCGGGCTGAAACCGCCCAGCGGGAAGTACGGCACGAAGGCGATGTCCTCCGCGGCCGTGCGCGCGACCAGTTCGTCGCCTTCCCGGTGGGCCAGGTTGTACAGGTTCTGCACGGTGACCACGGGCGCGATCGCCCGCGCCTCCTCCAGCTGTGCCACGGACGCCGCGCTGAGCCCCAGATGCCGGATCAGGCCCTGCCGCCGCAGCTCCGCCAGCGCCCCGAACTGCTCGGCGACGGAGTCCTCGTTCGGGGTGTCCATGTCGCCGAGCCGCAGATTGACCACGTCCAGCACCTCGACGCCCAGGTTCCGCAGGTTGTCGTGGACCTGCGCCCTGAGGTCGTGCGGGTGCCGGGACACGATCCAGCCGCCGTCGGCGCCCCGCCGCGCCCCGACCTTGGTCACGATGTGCAGGCCGTCCGGGTAGGGGTGCAGGGCCTCCCTGATGATCTCGTTGACCACCACCGGCCCGTAGAAGTCGGCGGTGTCGATGTGCGTGATGCCCGCCTCCACCGCGGCGCGCAGCACCGCCACGGCGCGTGCCCGGTCCGCGGGCGGCCCGAACACGTGCGGACCGGCCAGCTGCATGGCGCCGTAGCCCATCCGCGTCAGGGTCGGTCCGTCGGCCGGGGTGAAGGTGCCGCCGAGCTGTGCAGTCATGTCGTACCTCACGTACCTCTCGCGATGTGCCGGGCCCCCGTTTCCCCGGTGACCCGTCCTCGCTCACCACGGTGCGCCGGACGGCTCCCCGGCGGCAGTGCCCCCGCGTTCCTGGGAGTGGCGGGACCAGTCACGGCCACCGCGACGGCCGTACGGTGGTGTCATGGACGGTACGAACGCGCTCGGCGAGTTCCTGCGTGCCCGCCGGGCGCAGGTCAGGCCCGAGGACGTGGGGCTGCCCGGCTCGGGACTGCGCCGGGTACCGGGGCTGCGCCGCGAGGAGGTCGCGATGCTCTCCGGTATCAGCTCCGACTACTACCTTCGCCTGGAGCAGGGCCGCGACCGCAATCCGTCCGCGCAGGTCCTTCGCTCCCTCGCCCGGGTGCTGCGGCTCGACCCCGACGCCACCTCCTACCTCCTCGGACTGGCCCAGGACCGGCCCGCGACGGCACGCCCCGCATCGCGCGCGCAGGCCGGCCGGCGACCGGAGCGGGTGCCGGACAGCCTCCTGGAGCTGATCGACGGCTGGCCGCGCAACCCCGCCTACATCCAGAACCGCTACACCGACTGCCTGGCCGCCAACTCCCTCGCCACCGCCCTCACCCCGAACTACCGGCCGGGCGTCAACCTGCTGCGCGCCGTCTTCCTCGACCCGGCCGAGCGGGCCCTGCGCCGGGACTGGGACGACCTCACCGAGGAGGGCGTGGCCGCCCTGCGCGCCCACGCCGGGCCCGACCCGGACGACGCGCGGCTGCGGGACCTGGTCGGCGAGCTGTCCCTGCGCAGCGAACGCTTCCGGACGCTGTGGGGCCGGCACGACGTGCGGCCCCGGCGGGCCCGCACCAGCCACCTCAGCCATCCGCAGGTCGGCGACCTGGACCTGGAGTCCGACAAACTCGCCGTCGAGGGCACCGGGGGCCTCACGCTGGTCGTCTTCCACGCGCGGCCCGGCAGCCGCGACGCCGAACTCCTCGACATCCTCGGCAGCCTCAGCGCGTCCCGGCCCGACGGCAGGCAGGAGCGGATCGAGGAGGGATAGCGCGCCGCTGGGCGGTCGGGGGCGGCCGCCGGGCTCAGGCGGCGTCGGGCAGCAGGGCCAGGAGCTGATTCGTGTGGCCGGGCAGTTCCGTCTCCGCGAGCCCCGTGAGGAGGTCCCGCAGCGACAGCGGCTGGTCGATCAGCAGCTTGCCGTTGGACAGCAGCACGGTGGGCACCGGCGTGTCGAGTTCGGCCTCGCCGAGCGCGGGGCCGCCGAGCGTGCACAGGGCGTCCCCCTGGAGGCGGACGCGCTCGCGCAGCCCGGCGGTGCCGCCGGCGAGTGCGACGGTGCGGTCGATGGTCCAGGTGTCGAGCGCCAGGCGGTTGTCGTACGTCGTCCGGGCCCCCGAGGCGACGGCGGAGACGGCCGCGAGGGTGGTGGCGGTGACGAGGGAGACGTGCGCCAGGATCTGGTCGGCGTCCCATTCTCCGGCCGGGGGCACGGGGTCCGGCCCGGCGGAGTCGGCGACCGTGGCGGCGGCGTCCAGCAGCGCCCGGTAGGCGTCCCGGAGCGGGGTGGTGTCCATGGCGTCCTCTTTCCCTCGTCGTCCCTGTGGTCCCACCTCGATTATGCAGGCAATTGCCTGCATATTGTCAACGGCGGGCCGGGCGACATCCCTGGGCCCGGCTGGGTAGGGATGCCGTCGACCGGACGGACGAGCAGCGGAGTGCGCATGACGACGGACAGGGCCACGGACACCGAGGACACCGAGGGCGTCGAGGGCGTCGAGGTGCGGCCGGTGGCCGGGCACATCGGGGCGGAGATCGCGGGCGTGGACCTGGCCGGACCGCTCGGGGACGCCGTCGTCTCCCTGATCCGGCAGGCGGTACTGCGCTGGAAGGTGGTCTTCTTCCGCGGGCAGCGCCTGGACCACGCCGGCCACGTCGCCTTCGCCCGCCGGTTCGGCGAACCGGTCGTCCTCGGCCGCCGAGGCAGCGCCTCACCGGCCGGCTTCCCCGAGGTGGAGACCACCGCCGACCGGCTGGAACTCGGCGGGCGCTTCGGCATGGAGCACGAGGAATGGCTACAGCGCCGCCGCCACACCCTGCTGCGCGGCTGGCACTGCGACCACGGTGCCCGGGTGGACCCGCCGGCCGCGACCATCCTGCGCGCGGAGACCGTGCCGCCCTACGGGGGTGACACCACCTGGGCCAACCTGGCCGCGGCCTACGCCGGGCTCTCCGCCCCCGTCCGCGCCTTCGTGGACGGCCTGCGCGCCGAGCACCGGCTCGGCGTCGGCTACCAGCCCCGGCCCGGCGACGACGCCTACCTCCGCCATCTGCTCGACCACCAGGTCGCCTCCGTGCACCCACTGGTCCGCGTGCACCCGGAGACCGGGGAACGCGTGCTCTTCGTCAACGGCTACTACCTGGAGCAGATCAGCGGCGTCTCGCGGCCCGAGAGCGCGGCCCTGCTGGAGATGCTGCTGGAGCAGGCCGTCCGGCCCGAGTACACGGTCCGCTTCCGCTGGGAGCCCGGCAGCGTCGCCTTCTGGGACAACCGGGCCACCATCCACCTGGCCCCCGGCGACAGCGCCCACCTCGGCCACCCGCGGATCATGCACCGGGTGATGCTCACGGGGGACGTACCGGTGGGCGTGGACGGCAGGCCGTCCGAGCCGGTCACCGGCAGCGAGGCGGGCCGCTGGTGAGTCAGCCCGCCGGCCGCCACCCGAGCGCCGGGCCCAGCTTGGACGCCAGGTCCGTCAGGATCTGCACGTAGTCCTCGTGCCCGAACGAGAAGGGCAGGGCGAACGCGACCTCGTCGACCTCGCGGAACGCGGCGTGCGCGCGCAGCCGCTCGGCGAGCTCGTCGGAGGTGCCCACCAGGTCGGGGGCGAACAGCAGCCGCGCCGGGCCCTGCGGGGAGGCGGTCCGTGGCAGGCGCTCGGCCGCGTACCGCTCGTACCTGGCCCGCTGCGCCGGGCTCGCGGAGTCGGTGGGTATCACCACCAGGCCCTGGGAGACCCGGGCCGCCTCGCCGTCGGGGTGGTGGGCGCGGAACGCGCGGATGTGGGACAGCTGGATCTCCGCGAAGTCCGGCCGACCCGCGGCGTCCTGCGGGCCCTCGGTCTTCACCACGCTGCTGGTCAGGAGGTTCATGCCGTGCTCACCGGCCCGGCGTGCCGACCCGAGGCTGCCGCCGCCGTACCACAGACGGCCGCCGAGACCGGGGGAGTGCGGCTGGACCACGTCCGAGAACACCTCGAAGCCCTCCGTCCCGCTGAAGGCGGTGGCCGGCTTGCCCCGTACGAAGTCCAGCAGCCGCCGCAGCCGTTCCGGGCCGAAGTCCTCGCGGTCCGCCGTGTCCGGGTAGAGGGCCTCCCCGACGTGCTCGAAGTGCATCGGCGGGCCCACGCTGACGCCGGGGTTCAGCCGGCCGCCGGACAGGATGTCCACGGTCGCCAGGTCCTCGGCCAGCCGCAGCGGGTTCTCCCAGCCCAGCGGGATCACCGCGGTGCCCAGCTCGATCCGCCGGGTGCGCTGGGAGGCGGCCGCCAGCACGGCGACCGGGGACGAGATGCCGTACTGGAGGTGCCTGTTGCGCACCCACGCGCTGTCGAAGCCCAGCCGCTCGCCCAGCTCGATGATCTCCAGCGTGGACGCGTGTCCCGGGCCCGGGTCGGCCCCGTCGAACAGGCCGATGGTGAGGAAGCCCAGCCTGCGCAGCGGGCGGGGAGTGGACGGCACGGGCTCCTCCAGCGGTCGCAGGGCGGTCACGGCGGTGGCGCCGCTCCCGTCCCCGATTCTCGCAGCCGGATGTGACAACCGTGTGATCAGTTCAGGGGGATGGTGACCTCGTCCTCCACCGGCGGGTCGATCTCCTGCTCACGGTTGCCGGTGGCCGCGAAACAGCGCAGCCGCACCGCGTCCGGGGTGACGTCCAGGCGCAGGAAGGACTTGAAGAACGGCGGGCTGTAGGTGGCCGAGCCGGGGGAGAACAGCTGGGTGTAGATCTTGCGGACCGGCAGCCGGAACCGGGAGGTGCGGTCGGGGCGGCCGCCGGCCCCCAGCAGGCTCGCGACTAGGCGGGTGCGCCGGGTGACCCGGGAGTCCGGGCCGGGTGCCCTGCCCGGTTCGATGCCGAGCCGTTCGGCGACGACGGCCGCCGCCTCGGACTCGGTGAGGGTGAAGAAGCGGCGCAGCCGCAGGCGGTGGCCGTACAGGCGGCTGTAGAAGGCCAGCGAGTCACCGCGCAGCGGATAGCAGCGGAACTCGCGTTCGGTGACGTTCGCGACCGACACCCGCGGGATGGTGTGCGTGGCGTGCATGAACGCGCCGCCGCCGCCCGCCACCACGTACTGCACGGTGCGGCCGTCCACGTCGACCGGGTAGCGCTGGTAGTTGTGGATGTCACCGCCGATCGCGGCCACGTAGTGGTGGTCCGGGTCGCGGACCAGGTCGTCGACCGTGCCGCCCCCCTCGACGGCGCAGGGGTGGTGCTCGCCGTCCACGTACAGCGGGGAGCCGGTGACCAGGATCTTCGGCCGGGGCCCGCGGGACACCTCCCGCAGCCACGCGCCCTGTTCGGCGTCGATCGTGCCGAGCAGCCCGGTGTCGATGCCGACGATCCGCACCGGCCCGGCGTCGATCGCCCAGTAGGGGCCCGGCTGCATGGCCTGCTGCTCCGGCGCCGCCCTCAACCGCCGTGCCTGAGCCAGCCGTTCGTCGTCCCCCGGACGCGGCCGGTGCCAGAGCATGGCGCGCCACCAGGCGCGGGTGAGCGGGCGGGGCGGGGGCTCGGAGCCGAGCGGCGCGGGGTCGGCGCAGAAGATGCGCATGAACGCGCCGAGGTCCTCGTACCAGTCGTGGTTGCCGGGTATCGCGTAGATCGGCGCCGGGTAGTCCTGGTACGGCCGGAAGAACTTGTCGCCGTAGTCGTCCGCGTGGCCCACCGGGTAGATCACGTCGCTCGCGATCACCGCGAAGTCGGTGCCCTGACCGACCTTCAGGAAACCGGGCACGACGGCGTACTGGGACTCGCCGCCCTCACCGGTGTCCCCGAGGACCATGAAGGAGAACCGGTCGGGGACGTCCCGCCGGATCACCTTGTCGGCGGGCGCTCCCGCCTCGGCCCGCCGCGCCACCCAGCGGCCGCGGGTACGGCCCGTGGGGTCACCGAACCACGACGCCAGCACACCGTTGCGGGCGGCCCACAGGATCCTGGGGTTCAGCCACGACAACTTCTCGACGTGGTCGGGCATCAGCTGCCGGTAGACGCCGCGCCGGGAGGATCCCCAGCCGGCGCCCCGCGCGGTATCGCGTGACGATTCAGACACGCGGTGCACCGTAACAACCGGCCGGTCCAGGCCCCAAGTACGCTGCCCACCGCCTGCGTTGCCGACCGGGCTCCGAACACTCGACGCCGTCGTCACGCAGTCGGACGGCACGGGGTGCCGGGGGCATAGGGAAAACCCTCGAATGCCCGCCAACTCGCTGACATGAGCGGGACAAAGCTGAAATCCTCCCCCCGCTACGCAGCACCTCCCCATGTGCACACGGATCACGGTCCCCGCGCACAGCTCAGCTCGCCCCGGGCAGCACACCCGTCTGCCCGGGTCTGTCACCGGCCGCGACCCGGCGGCCGCAGCAGGAGGAGTACGAGTGAGACGTCTTCCCCACAGACGCGCCATGGTCGGAGCCGCACTGGTCTCCACCGCGGCCTTCCTCGCCGTCGGTGTCCAGGCGGGCCCGGCGACGGCCAAGCCCGCAGGCCCCCACCCCAGCCCGCTCCGCAGCGGAGGCCTGGAGGCCAAGCTCACGACCGCCCAGCACTCGGCGCTGATCAAGAGCGCCCAGGCGCGGACCGCGGCGACCGCCCGCACCCTAGGGCTCGGCGCCAAGGAGAAGCTGGTCGTCAGGGACGTCGTGAAGGACAACGACGGTACCCTGCACACCCGTTACGAGCGCACCTACGCCGGACTGCCCGTCCTCGGCGGCGACCTGGTCGTGCACACCCCGCCGGCCTCCCTGGCCGCGGGCACCGTGAGCACGACCTTCAACAACAAGCGCACCATCAAGGTCAGCTCCACCACCGCGACCTACACCAAGACCGCAGCCGAGACGAAGGCGCTCAAGGCCGCCAAGGCGCTCGCCGGGTCGAAGGCCACCACCGACAGCGCCCGCAAGGTGATCTGGGCCGGCAACGGGACCCCGAAGCTCGCCTGGGAGACGGTGATCGGCGGCTTCCAGGACGACGGCACGCCCAGTCGGCTGCACGTCATCACCGACGCCACCACCGGCAAGGAGCTGTACCGCTACCAGGCGATCGAGACCGGTGTCGGCAACACCCAGTACAGCGGCCAGGTCACGCTGACCACGACCCAGTCGGGCTCGACGTACACGCTGACCGACGGGACGCGCGGCGGCCACAAGACGTACAACCTGAACCGCGGCACCTCGGGCACCGGCACGCTGTTCTCGCAGACCAACGACACCTGGGGCAACGGGACCACGTCCAACGCGGCCACCGCGGGAGCGGACGCCGCCTACGGCGCCCAGGAGACCTGGGACTTCTACAAGAACACCTTCGGCCGCAGCGGCATCAAGAACGACGGCGTCGGCGCCTACTCCCGCGTCCACTACGGCAACGCCTACGTGAACGCGTTCTGGGACGACAGCTGCTTCTGCATGACCTACGGCGACGGCACGAACAACGCCGACCCGCTCACCTCGCTGGACGTGGCCGGCCACGAGATGAGCCACGGTGTCACCTCCAACACCGCGGGCCTCGACTACAGCGGTGAGTCCGGCGGCCTGAACGAGGCCACCTCCGACATCTTCGGCACCGGCGTGGAGTTCTACGCCAACAACGCCTCCGACCCCGGTGACTACCTCATCGGCGAGAAGATCGACATCAACGGCAACGGCAGCCCGCTGCGCTACATGGACAAGCCCAGCAAGGACGGCGGCTCCGCCGACAGCTGGTACTCCGGCGTAGGCAACCTGGACGTGCACTACTCCTCGGGTCCCGCCAACCACATGTTCTACCTGCTCTCCGAGGGCAGCGGCACCAAGGTCATCAACGGGGTGACCTACAACTCCCCGACCTCGGACGGCGTCGCCGTCACGGGCATCGGCCGGGCCGCCGCGCTGCAGATCTGGTACAAGGCGCTGACGTCGTACATGACGTCCAGCACCAACTACGCGGCCGCCCGCACCGCGGCCCTGAACGCGGCCACCGCGCTCTACGGCGCCAACTCCACCCAGTACGCCGGAGTGGCCAACGCGTTCGCCGGCATCAACGTCGGCAGCCACGTCACCCCGCCCGGCAACGGCGTGACGGTCACCAACCCGGGCAACCAGTCCTCCACCGTGGGGACCTCGGTCAGCCTCCAGGTCCAGGCGAGCAGCACCAACGGCGGCGCGCTCACCTACAGCGCCTCCGGTCTGCCGGCCGGCCTGTCGATCAACAGCTCGACCGGCCTGATCTCCGGCACGCCCACGACGGCCGGCACCTCCAGCACCACGGTGACGGTGAAGGACTCCACCGGCGCGACCGGCACCGCGAGCTTCAGCTGGACGGTCAGCACGACCGGCGGCGGGTGCACGTCGACCCAGTTGCTCAGCAACCCGGGCTTCGAGTCCGGCAGCACCGGCTGGACCGCGACCAGCGGCGTCATCACCAACGACACCGGTGAGGCGGCCCACGGCGGGTCCTACAAGGCCTGGATGGACGGCTACGGCTCCTCGCACACCGACACCCTGTCCCAGTCGGTGACGATCCCCGCGGGCTGCAAGGCGACCCTGACCTTCTACCTGCACATCGACACCGCGGAGACCACCACCAGCACCGCGTACGACAAGCTGACGGTGACCGCCGGTTCGAAGACCCTGGCGACCTACTCGAACCTGAACCAGGCCTCGGGCTACAGCCAGAAGTCCTTCGACCTGTCCTCCCTGGCGGGCTCGACCGTCACGCTGAAGTTCAACGGCGTCGAGGACTCCTCGCTCCAGACCAGCTTCGTCGTGGACGACACCGCCCTGACGACCGGCTGATGTGACACAACCGCGGTCCCGCACCCCGAGTCCGGGGTGCGGGACCGTCGGCATGTCCGCTCAGTTCAGCGGATCGAGCGTCAGATAGGCCTGCCGCGGGTTGCCGTCGTTCACCAGCGACTCCTGGTTGCCGACGTCGTCGAAGGCGAACGCGTACGCCTTGCCGTCGGCCATCTGCGCGTGGATCTTCCGCGCGTACTGGTTGGTCACGGCGTCCTGGTAGAAGTTCGCCGCCGAGGTGTCCGGCTGGTTGGCATCGGTCAGCAGCGTCGAGCGGTTGAAACCGGCGCACAGCGTGCGGGAGATGGGCCCGCGGACGTTGTCGTTGGGCGCGTCCAGCAGCTTGTGGCAGCCGAACACGCTGTCCGCGTCCGGCTTCTGAAAGCTCGTGACCACCGCGCCGGAGGAGTTGGTGAAGTTCATGACGTTCCCCGAGACCCGGCCGAAGTACTTGGTGTTCGGCTGGTCCGTGAACGGGGTGACCGTCAGGGTGGACGTCGAGTACTTCTGCCAGACCCGGTTGACGTAGTCGTCCATGACGTTCGCCGGCAGCGCCCCGGTCTCCACGCCGTACAGCGGGGAGAGGGCCCGCAGCACGGTGCCGTCGGAACGGGTCTGGATCAGATTGGCCCAGCCGCCCGGCTGCCCGCGCAACGCGTTGAAGAAGCCGGTGTAGCCACCCGACTTCAGGTGCCCGGTGCTGCTCACGCTTCCGTCGGACCGCTGCACGCCGACCGCGTAGGGCGCCGAGAACATGTCCACCTGGGTGCTGTTGAGCCACAGCCCACCGTCGTTGAGCGTGTACTCCGACCAGTTGAACAGGATGTCGCGGTTGGGGTCGGACGGGTTCTGCACGGCCGGCTGGACCAGCCCGCCCGTGGTCAGCCGGAAGTCGAGCTTGCGGCCGTAGGAGAAGTAGATCCGCCCGGAGAACTTCGGTATCCGGATCGTCTCCGACTGCCCCGAGGCGGGGCCGGGGATCGCCGCGTCGGGTGCCGGGCTCGGCGGATTGCCGCCCGCCGGCCAGGCGTGGAAGGTGCCGTTCGCGTCGGCCCAGCCCTGCCGTCCCGAGGACAGCTGGGTGCCGAGGTCGTAGACGTACACCCGTTCGGAGCGACCGGAGTTGTTGGTGATCTTCAGCGGGACGGTGTCCGGTACGGCGGCTCCGGCGCGCTCGGGCGTGGCCAGCGCGACGAGGCCGCCGGCCAGGACCACGGCGGCCGTGAGGGGCAGCGCCGGGCGGGTGATGCTGGGGAGCACTCTCCACCTCCGTGTGGGGTCGGGGTGGTACGGAAATTGGTCCGTACCTGTCTGAGAGCGCTCTCAGCGTCCTGTCAAGACGCGTGCATGTCAATATGTCGGACACGATTCTCCCCGGCGCCCGCCGTGCGGCGGACGCCCGGACGCCGCATCGGCGAGGCGGGTCAGAAGGTGCGTTCGAGCAGATCGAGCAGGGCCGTCCAGTGCCGCTCGTCGGCCGCGTGGTCGTAGGCGGGGGTGTCCGCCTGGGTGTAGCCGTGCCGCGCGTGCTCGTAGACCTCGCACCGGTGGCTGACCCCGGCCGCGGTGAGGGCCTCCTCCAGGGCCCGGACCTGCTCCTCGGGCAGCGAGGGGTCGTCACCGGCGTGCCCGAAGTAGAGCTCGGCGGTGATGGAGCCGACCACCCGGTGCGGGCTGCGCGGGTCGTCGGTGGCCAGCCGCCCGCCGTGGAACCCGGCCGCCGCCGCGACCCGGCCGGGATGGGCGGCCGCCGTCCACACCGCGAGCCGGGCGCCCATGCAGTAGCCGGTGATCGCCACGGGTCCGTCGACGGTGAGCGGACTGTCGGCCAGCCAGCGCAGGTAGGACTCCGCGTCCCGCTCGATCAGCTCCGGCGTGAGGGACGCCACGATCGGGCCGAGCCGCTCCCAGATGGTCGGGTCGGCGGCCGGGTCGATGAACTCGGGCAGCTCGGTCACCGGGGCCCGGCCGAGCCGGTAGAACACGTTCGGCACCAGGACGGTGTAGCCGGCGCCGGCGAGCCGGTCGGCCATCGACCGCAGATACGGGCGCAGGCCGTAGGCGTCCTGGTAGAACAGCACGGCCGGACGGGGGTTCCCGTCGGCGGGGTGGGCGAGATAGGCGTCGGCGACGCCGTCGGCCGCCGGGACGTCGACTGCCGTTCCCTGTACTTCGGTCATGGGGAGAAGGCCCTCCTCAAAGGAATGGTCGGAGGAACGGGGGCCGGGCGGCCCGCCCCCCGGGGGGGCCCGGCCCCCCCGCGCGGCACTGCGGCGGGAGAGCGCGTCGAGCAGCTCCTTCTCCCCCCGGCC
>NZ_JAJSZC010000093.1:0-35527 GCF_036815105.1 Streptomyces sp. IBSBF 3136 | reverse complement strand
GGGGTCGCGGTGGGGGAGGCGGCGGTGGCCTCGGGCGACGTCGACATGGTCAGCTTCACCGGTTCCACGGCCGTCGGCCGGCGCATCGCCGAGGTGTGCGGGCGGGACATGAGACGCCAGCTCATGGAGCTGGGCGGCAAGGGCGCGGCGCTCGTCCTGGACGACGCCGACCTCGGCTCGGCCGTCGCCGGCATCGGCACCACCTTCTCCTTCTACAGCGGCCAGATCTGCACGGCGCCGACCCGGGTGCTGGCCCAGCGGGGTGTGTACGACCGGCTGGTGGAGCTGCTGGGCGCCTACGCGTCCCGGTTGAAGGTGGGCGACCCGCGGGAGCCGGACACCGTCGTGGGGCCGGTGATCTCCGCGGAGCACCGGGCGCGCGTCGAGTCGTACGTCGAACTCGGCCGCAAGGAGGGCGCCGTGGTCGTCGCGGGCGGTGAACGGCCGCCGGGCGAGTGCGGGTTCTACGTCGCGCCGACGCTCCTCGCCGACTGCTCCAACGACATGCGGGTGGCCCGGGAGGAGATCTTCGGGCCGGTGGTGGTGGTGATCCCGTTCGACGACGAGGAGGAGGGCGTGGCCCTCGCCAACGACTCCGACTACGGGCTCGTCGACTACGTCTGGTCCGGTGACGTGGCCAGGGCCTTCCGGGTGGCGCGGCGGCTGCGGGCGGGCGGCGTCGGCGTCAACACGGTCGGCCGCAACATGGAGGCCCCGTTCGGCGGCTTCAAGATGAGCGGCGTCGGGCGGGACGTGGGCTCCTACGCCCTGCACGCCTACAGCGAGGTCCAGGCGATCGTCTGGCCGGGGTGAGCCGGCCCTCAGTCCGCCAGGTCCACCCGCACCGTCAGCAGACCGGCGCCGAGGGCCCGTACGACCGCGCTGTTGAAGCGGGGCAGGGTGCGCAGCCGGGCCAGGGCGTCGTCCTCCGGCAGGAGGTGGGCGGTGCCGTGGTGCCAGCGGCCGTTGATGCGGACGCGGACCTCCGGGTCGGCCTGGATGTTGCGGACGTACTGGGAGGTGAACCCGAACTCCGAGACGATCCAGAAGGAGTCCCCGGACCGGCGTCCGCCCACCGGGGTCCGCCGCGGCTCACCGGATGTGCGGCCGGTGGTCTCCAGCAGGGTCTGGAACGGCAGCCGCCGGTTGAGCGGGTTGGCGACGAGGCGCTGGAAACGGGTGACGATCCGCTGCTTGGGACCGGGCTGGGGCTGGGGCGACATGTCCGTGACTCTCCTGCTCTTTTCGGCGGCCGGCGCCGGCCGGGCGGCCGACGCGGATGGTGTGACCGCCCTGTGGGGGGCGTGTGCGGCGCGAACCGGCCCGCGACCGGTGCGTGTTAGCCTCCCCGCGATCACGAGCTGGTGCAACGGGGGAGCATGATGGGCGCGTCTTCGGACGGCTACCACGTCGAGTCGGGCATGTCCGGGCAGGCGAACGAACTGGACGGCGCGGGCGACGACACGGGGAAGATCCGCGCGGCGGTCGACCCCGCCGCCTGCTACACGGACGAGGCGCTGGGCGGCCCGGACGCGGCCACCGCGTTCAACGCCTACGCCGCCGCCTGGGAGGCGGAGGCGAAGACGCTTCAGGCGGCGCTGCACGAACTCGCGGGCAAGGTGCGGGGCGCCAAGGGCGCCTACGACGGCAGCGACGGCCTCGTCGACACCGGCATCCGCAGCGTGCCCGCCGACGGAGGCCGCGTCACCACCCAGCCCGCCCACGCCGGCCGCCCGTCGGCGCTGGCCGGCTACTGAGGGGGCGGCGCACCATGGCGACGGAGGACACCACCGACCGCCGCAAGCGGCTCGACGGCCTGCGCGGGCGCATCTCCTCGGCGGGCAGCAAGAACGACCTGATCGACGCGATCGACGACGCGCTGTCCGTCTCCCCGCCGCAGGGCGACCACGCGACGCTGGAGGCGCTCGCCGAGCGCTACCGCGGCCAGGCCGACGACGCCACGCGCCTGCGCGAGCGCGTCGACAAGGTGGCGGGCAAGGGCCTGCCCGAGGTGTGGGTCGGCGAGACCAGCGTGCTCGCGTCCGGCGTGGTGAGCGCCGCCGGCCGGGACGCGCAGCGGATGGCCGACGCGTTCGAGGGCGGCGGCAAGGCGCTGCTGGCGCTCGCCGACGCGGTCAAGGCGGCCCGGACCCAGGACCAGGGCGGTCGGTCCAAGCTGAACGAGGCCCGCACGATGCTCGGCGGCAGGGACGGCTTCTTCGACGACTGGTACGAGGACGACGACGAGGAGTCCGCCCGGCTGAAGGCACGCTCGGTCGCCTCCGGGGGCGTCGACATCCTGCACAAGGCCGCCGTCGCCGCCGACGACGCCGCCCGCGCCGCGGCCCGCGACCTCAACAAGTGGGCCTCGGAGGCACGGGCCGGGAGACTGGGCGGGGACGGGCTGACCGCGGCGGACCGGCTGGCGCTGGCCGACACCAGCAACGTGGGCGGCGATCCCGAGCTCAACGAGATCCTCACGGCCAACGACCTCGAACGCTCCGGCCGCGCCATGCGCAACCTCTCGCCCGCCGACCGGGCCCGGATGGACAGGCTGCTGGCCGGCGCCTCGACGCCACAGGAGAAGGCGTACCTGATGAAGGCGCTCGCCTCCGGCTACTCCCTCGACGAGGTCGAGACGTTCGACGGCAAGATCCACGGCAAGGACGCGGTGTGGCTGCGGGAGCACCTGGCACCGGTGTCGACGAACAACGGGCCCACGGCCACCGGTCAGGAGACCCAGGACTTCAACGGCAAGCTGTGGGACCAGGACGGCGAGACCTGTGTGCCCTCCTCCACGGTCACCGCGCGCGCCCTCGTGGACCCCGTGTACGCGCTGGAGCTGACCGGCGGCCCCGACGGCACCGACGACGCCCCGGAGCACTTCCGCAAGCGCCTGACCGACGAACAGCTCCGCCTGCACGAGGAGGGCGACGGCGACAACGCCGGCTGGTGGTGGGACGAGCACCCGAACGGCATGGACAAGGACGGGCAGGTGGAGATCTCCAACGACGAGCTCAGCCCGCACACCGGCGACCACTACGAGGCCCAGAACATGGGCGGCCGGGACGACCGGCGCAACGTGCTGCCCGACATCGAGAAGTCCGTCGCCGAGGGCAAGCCCGTGCCCATCAACATCGAGCGGTACGACGACAACGGTGACCGGCACGGCCACAGCATGATGATCATCGGCCAGGAGGGCGACCGGCTCCAGATCTACAACCCGTGGGGCGTCACCACCTGGGTCAGCGAGGAGGACTTCGTCAGCGGTGACCTCAGCGCCGCCGCGGACGACCGCTACTCGCCCGCCCACAAGGGCAACGTCGACACCGTCTACATCCAGCAGAACTGAGCGACCGTGAACCTGCGCACCGTACTGACCCCGGCGGCCGCCGCCGCGGCCGGCCTCCTCCTGCTGACCGGCTGCGGCTCCTCGGGGGGAGCCGACGAGTACGGCACCGACCAGCGTGCCGTCACCGTGGCGGCGGGGGACCGGTTCACCCTGAAGGTGCCGGCGAACCCCGCGCTCGGGCAGAACTGGTACCTGGCCGGCCCCCGGCCGGACACGGACGTGCTGACCTACCGGGGCAAGCGGGAAGAGGAGGAGGGGAGCGACAACACCGGCGGCGGCGACGGCACCCAGTTCTTCGACTTCACCGCCCGCAAGCCCGGCAGGGCCACTGTGCGGCTCCTGCACTGCCCCATGGCGAGCTGCCACAGCGGCACCCGGTCGGCGGCTCCGCTGCCCAGCGCGACCGCCTCCGGCAAGGCGTCGGCGAGCCCCTACCCGACCGCGACGGGCACACCGGACGACCGGCCGGCGTTCTTCGTCTACACGATCACGGTCCGCTGACCCCGAGCACCGGAAAGCCGCCCATGCCCTCCGCACCCCGCACCGACGACGCGGTCCTCGCCACCACGGACGTGACCGTGCTGCTCCGCTACGGCCTCACCCAGGACGCGTTCCGCACCGCCCTGTTCGGTGACGGCGCCGTCGCGGCCGCCGTCACCCTGGACCGGCTCGGCGTGGTCCCGCGCTCGTTGTCGTACGTCGCGAAGGTGGTACGCGCCGGCGGCCTGCGGTACGCCGCCGCCCTGCCCGAACCGCTGCCGTCCCGCGAGGCGTCGGCCCTGCTGCGGCAGTGGCTGGAGACCGCCGCTCAGCTCGCGGACACGCCCGAGGGCGAGACACGGACCGCCCGCTGGCTGGACACGGTCGCCGAACTCCTGGGCCTGCGCCGGGACGCCCGCACCCGGCCCGCCGGCGAGGCCTGACCCTTCTCTTCCGCCGGCCGGTTGCCGTGGAAGCCGGCGCAGGTGGCTCGGGACGGTGGTCACCGGGCCACCTGCCCGGCGGCCCCGGCCTTCGCCTGGACGTGGGCGACGTAGCGGACGGTGAAGACCATGGGCACGGCGAACCCGGCGATCTGGACGAGGGTCGCGGGCGTCGAGTGGGCGTCCCCGGCGTGGGCCAGCAGGGCGAGGACGACGGCGGTGACGGCGAACGCGGCGGTCCACACGGCGGTGATCACGACGTTGGTCCGGACGAACGGCTTCAGGCCCCAGACCTCGGGCGGTGTGGTGCGCTTGGCGATGCCGAGGGTGAAAGGCCGGCCGACGGCCAGCGAGATCCCGGCGATGACGGTCAGGGTGCCGGAGGCCAGCGACGCCGAGTAGGCGTGCACGCCCGAGTGCGGGTCGGCGAAGGCGACGGCGGTGAGGACCGCGAAGAAGACGGCCGAGCCGGTCTCGATGACGAGCGCGTCGAAGCCGGCGCCCGACCGTCGCTCCTGCGCGACGAGCCCCACGGACACCACCAGGGCGGCCAGGGCACCCCACTGCCAGTCCCCGGAGGGGATGACGGCGAAGACGATCCACGGCAGGAACGTACGCAGGTACGACATGGGACTCCCCGTTCTCGGTCGGTGTCGGCCGGGCTTCCGGTTCCGACATGTCGAAAGTAGAAGGTCGCCTCGTGACATGTCAACAGTGGAATGTAGAGTGGAGGGCATGAGCCTCAAGCACGCACTGCTCGGACTGCTCTCGGAACGCCCCGCCAGCGGCTACGACCTGCTGAAGACGTTCGACACCTCGCTGGCCAACGTGTGGCCGGCGACCCAGAGCCAGATCTACACCGAGCTGACCCGACTGGCCGGCTCCGGGCTGATCACGGTGGCCGCCGAGGGCCCGCGCGGCCGCAAGGAGTACGCCCTCACCGACGAGGGGCTGGCCGAGCTGCGCCACTGGCTGACCGGGACCGCCCCCCAGCGCAACACCCGCAGCGACATCCTGCTGCGGGTCTTCTTCCTCGGCGTGCTGACCCCCGAGCAGGCGCGCACCTACCTGATCGGGCTCACCGAGATGTCCCGCGAGAGCCATGAGCAGCTCAGGGGGCTGGCCGATTCCATCGATTGGGACGACGGCAACCTCTCGGTCTACGGACGCATCGCCCTGGAGTACGGCCTGCGGTTCAACGCCATGCGCGAGGAGTGGGCGAGCTGGGCCGCCGACCAGCTCAAGTGAGCCCGAGGAACACCGGGTTGGTGAACGCGGCCATGGCCCCGGGCAGCGGGCCCGCGGCCGTCTCGTGTCGCACCTCGGCACGCACGTAGGTCGCGTACGCCGGTGTCGTGCGCCACTCCACCGCGCCCGAGCCCGACACCGGCAGCGGGTCACCGGTGAACAGCACGCCCTGGTCGGTGACGAGGCGGACGGAGCAACCCGGGGCGCCGGTGACGTCCAGGCGCACCGTCACCGGGGTGTCGTCGGGCACCGCCAGCCGCTCCCCGATCCCGGCCCGCCGGCCGTCCGGCGCGGTGGCGCCGAGGTCGAGGGTCACCTGCCGCGACTCGGCCACGTACGAGCGGCCCGCGCGCAGGCCGTCCTGGATCGCCTCGCGGGTCAGGTCCTCGGCGAGGACGACCGTCTGGGGCAGGCCGACCGCGTCCGGGTCGCGGTGGGCGTCGCTGTCGCCCATCGCCGGGAGCCATGCCCGCCCCTGCCGCACGCCCGCCACGAGCCGGGCGTCCCACGCGGCCAGGGCCACCTCGTCGTCCGGGGTCCAGAGCCCGTTCCACACCTCCACCGCGTCCGCCTCGCCGAACCCGAACTTCCAGGCGCACCCGACGCAGGTGGCGTGCGGGTGGGCGGGCACGACCAGGCCGCCGGCCTCGCGGACGCGCCGGGCGAAGCGGCCGAAGCGGCCGTCCCGGGCCCGGTAGCGCCAGTCGACGAAGGTGCCCGGATCGGTGCCGAGGGCCAGCACGTGGCCGTTCCTCGTGGTGATCTCCTCGCCCAGCATGACCAGCAGGTCGTCGCCCGCCGCCGCGGCCCAGTGGGCGTGCGCGGACGTCGTGTTGTGCTCGGAGCTGTTGATGAAGTCGAGCCCGGCAGCGCGGGCCAGCGCGGCGATCTCGGCCGGGGTGCGGCGGCCGTCGGAGTGCCAGGAGTGCAGGTGGCAGTCGCCCCGGTACCAGTCCCGGCCCCGGCCGCGGGCACGGCCGGGCGGGTACACCGGCACGGGGGCCCTGCCGGGGTCGCCGGGGGTGAGCGTGACCGTCACCTCGTACGTCAGCCCCTGCGGCGCGACCGTGTAGGGGCCCAGTGCGATGTGCCAGGTCCCGGGCCGCGGCGGGCCGGGCAGATAGCCGGGCGTCGCGTCGTCCGCCCGTACGAAGAACTCCGTGCGGGCACCGCCCGACCAGCCCCGGAAGCCGTGGCCGCCGAGCTCGGTGCCGCGCTCGTCGAAGAGGCCGATGTCGAGGGCGTTGCCCGGGGTGCCGGCCGGGACGGCGGGCCGGTCGTAGCGGTAGGAGACGTGCAACTCGCGGGTTCCGGACGGTACGTCGAACGGAAGGTAGACGTAGTCGGGTGAGCCGGGGGGCAGGGTGCCGCGCAACGTCGTCACCCCTCCAACGTAGGCCGCTGCGGGCCCGCCGGTAACCGCACGACCAGCCACACCGGGCCGCGCCGGGCCGGGACGAGCGATCGACTTCGCGACGACCGACCAGTCGGTATCGACTTGTGGGACCGCTACCGGTACAGATGACCCATGCGGATCGCCGTGACCATCTTCCTCACCGACGAGACGGTGACCCCCACCCGTCTCGCCCGCGAACTCGAACAGCGCGGCTTCGCCGGGCTGTACCTGCCCGAGCACACCCACATCCCGGTCGAGCGGACCACCCCGTACCCGGTCGGCGGCGAGCTGCCGCGCGAGTACGGCCGCACCCTCGACCCCTTCGTCGCCCTCGGCCAGGCCGCGGCCGTCACCGAGCGGCTGGCGCTCGGCACCGGAATCACGCTGGTCGCCCAGCACGACCCGATCGCCCTGGCCAAGCAGATCGCCACCCTCGACCACCTCTCCGGCGGCCGCTTCACCCTCGGGCTCGGCTTCGGCTGGAACGTCGAGGAGGCCGCCGACCACGGCGTCGAGTGGCGCCGCCGCCGGGAACTGGTCCGGGACCGGATGGCCCTGATGCGGGCCCTGTGGTCCGAGGAACCGGCGGGCCACCAAAGCGAGTTCGGCGGGGTGCGGCCCAGCTCGGCCTTCCCCAAACCGGTCCGGAAGCCGCGCGGACCGGTCGTCGGACCCCGCACCCTGATCGGCGGGGCGGCCGGGCCGAAACTCTTCGCGCACATCGCGGAGTACGCCGACGGCTGGCTGCCGATCGGCGGAGGCGGCCTGACCGAGTCCCTGCCCGTGCTGCGCTCCGTATGGACGGAGGCCGGCCGCGACCCGGCCGGCCTCCAGGTGGTCCCGTACGCCGTCCACCCCACCCCGGGCAAACTCGCCCATTACGCCGAGCTGGGCATCGAGGAGACCGTCGTCCAGCTCCCGTCGGCCGCGGAGCCCGAAGTGCTGCGTGTCCTGGACGAGTACGCGGTGTTCCTGCGGCCGACGACCGGGTGATCAGCCCGAACGTATGCTCAGGGGATGACGACTTCCGCGACCTCCGGAACCGGCCCCACCGAGAACTCCATGCGTCGCGCTCTCAAACGTGCCCGGGACGGCGTCGCCCTCGACGTCACGGAGGCGGCGGTGCTGCTTCAGGCCCGCGGCGAGGCACTCACCGACCTCGCCGCGTCCGCCGCCCGGGTCCGTGACGCCGGCCTGGAGGCGGCGGGCCGGCCCGGTGTCATCACCTACTCGAAGAGCGTCTTCATCCCCCTCACCCGGCTGTGCCGGGACAAGTGCCACTACTGCACCTTCGTCACCGTCCCCGGCAAGCTGCGCCGGGCCGGCCACGGGATGTTCATGTCCCCCGACGAGGTGCTCGACATCGCCCGCAAGGGCGCGGCCCTCGGCTGCAAGGAAGCCCTGATCACCCTCGGGGACAAGCCCGAGGACCGCTGGCCCGAGGCGCGCGAGTGGCTGGACGCGCACGGCTACGACGACACCATCGCCTACGTCCGCGCGATCTCCATCCGCGTGCTGGAGGAGACGGGCCTGCTGCCCCACCTCAACCCCGGCGTGCTGACCTGGACCGACTTCCAGCGTCTGAAGCCGGTCGCCCCGTCGATGGGCATGATGCTGGAGACGACCGCGACCCGGCTGTGGTCCGAGCCCGGCGGCCCGCACCACGGCTCCCCGGACAAGGAACCCGCCGTACGCCTGCGCGTCCTGGAGGACGCCGGCCGCTCCTCCGTCCCCTTCACCTCCGGCCTCCTGATCGGCATCGGCGAGACCCACGAGGAGCGCGCCGAGTCCCTCTTCGCGCTGCGCAAGGTCTCCCGGGCCCACCACGGCATCCAGGAACTGATCATCCAGAACTTCCGCGCCAAGCCGGACACGGCGATGCGCGGCATGCCGGACGCCGAACTGGACGAGCTGGTCGCGACCGTCGCCGTGGCCCGGCACATCATGGGCCCGGGCGCCTGCCTCCAGGCCCCGCCGAACCTCGTCGACGCCGAGTACGAGCGGCTGATCGGCGCCGGCGTCGACGACTGGGGCGGGGTCTCGCCCCTGACGATCGACCACGTCAACCCCGAACGCCCCTGGCCGCAGATCGAGGAACTGACCGAGCGCTCCCGCGCCGCCGGCTTCGAGCTGCGCGAACGCCTCTGCGTCTACCCGGAGTTCGTGCGCCGCGGCGAACCCTGGCTCGACCCGCGGCTGCGCCCGCACGTGAACGCCCTCGCCGACCCGGTGACGGGACTCGCGCGTGCGGACGCGGTGGTCGAGGGCCGCCCGTGGCAGGAGCCCGAGGAGGCGTTCGAGGCCACCGGCCGCACGGATCTGCACCACACCATCGACACCCTCGGCCGCACCTCCGACCGGCGCGCGGACTTCGACGAGGTGTACGGCGACTGGGAGGCGCTGCGCGAGGCGGCGGTACCCGGCATGGCACCGGAGCGCATCGACACCGACGTACGGCAGGCGCTGCGCACGGCGGCCGACGACCCGACCCGGCTCACCGACGCCGAGGCGCTGGCCCTGCTGCACGCCGACGGCCCGGCGCTGGACGCGCTGTGCCGGGTGGCCGACGACGTGCGCAGGTCGGCGGTGGGCGACGACGTGACGTACATCGTCACGCGCAACATCAACTTCACCAACGTCTGCTACACCGGCTGCCGCTTCTGCGCCTTCGCGCAGCGCCGCACGGACGCCGACGCGTACACGCTGTCCCTGGAGCAGGTCGCCGACCGCGCCCAGCAGGCGTGGGACGTGGGCGCGGTCGAGGTGTGCATGCAGGGCGGCATCCACCCGGACCTGCCCGGGACGGCGTACTTCGACATCGCGAAGGCGGTCAAGGCGCGCGTCCCCGGCATGCACGTGCACGCCTTCTCGCCCATGGAGGTGGTGAACGGCGCGTCCCGTACCGGCCTGTCGATCAGGGAGTGGCTCACGGCCGCCAAGGAGGCCGGCCTGGACAGCATCCCCGGTACGGCGGCGGAGATCCTCGACGACGAGGTGCGCTGGGTGCTGACCAAGGGCAAGCTGCCGACGGCGACCTGGATCGAGGTCGTCACGACGGCCCACGAGCTGGGCATCCGCTCCTCCTCCACGATGATGTACGGCCACGTGGACCAGCCCCGCCACTGGCTCGGCCATCTGCGGACGCTGGCCGGGATCCAGCAGCGCACGGGCGGCTTCACGGAGTTCGTGACACTGCCCTTCATCCACACCAACGCCCCGGTGTACCTGGCCGGCATCGCCCGCCCGGGCCCCTCGGTCCGGGACAACCGGGCGGTGACGGCGATGGCCCGGCTGCTGCTGCACCCGCACATCCCCAACATCCAGACGAGCTGGGTGAAGCTGGGCACGGAGGGCGCGGCGGAGATGCTCCGCTCCGGGGCGAACGACCTGGGCGGCACGCTGATGGAGGAGACGATCTCCCGCATGGCGGGCTCCTCGTACGGCTCGTACAAGTCGGTGCGGGACCTGGTGGCGGTGGCCGAGGCGGCCGGCCGGCCGGCGCGGCCGCGGACCACGCTGTACGGCGAGGTGCCCGAGGAGCGGCGGCGGGCCGCCGAGGCGTCCGACGGGCACCTGCCCGACCTGTTGCCCGTCCTGGACTGAGTACGATGATCCGACCCCAGATCCGGATGGGGGACCCGTAGCGGAGGAGATGCGTACCCGTGCCTGCCCGACTGCTGCCCTCGTGGGCCTGGGTCTCCGGCCTGACGGTGGGGGCGACCGCTGCCGTCGTCGCCCTCGCCCTGCAGGCGGACCACGGGCCGCATCCCACGGCCGCGTCGGCCCGGCCCGGCCCGTCGGTGTCGGCGTCGCCGTCGCCCGGTGCGCACCGGCCCTCGACGGGCAAGCCGTCGGGGCCCCCGGCGCTGCCCGACGAGTCGGGCAGCGGCCGCCGGATCGTCTACTCCCTCGGCGAGAAGCGGGTGTGGCTGGTCGACGCGACCGGCAAGGCGTCGCGCACGTTCACGGTGTGGCGGGGCACGGTGAGCCCGCAGCCCGGCCGCTACTCGGTCACCCTGCGGACCCAGTCCCTCACGGGCTCGGACGGCGTCCAGATCGAGCACGTGATGTACATCACCAAAGTGGCCGGGGTGAACGTGGCCTTCTCCAACGCCCTCGACGGCGCCTCCCCGCCCCCGGCGAACGGCCAGAAGCTGGGAGGCATCCGCGTGCGCAAGGCGGACGGGGCCGCGCTGTGGGGCTTCGGTGACCTGAACACCAGGGTGACGGTGGTCAGGTAGCGTCGCGTTGCCCGTCCGGGAGCTGGTTGACGATCAGCGCCACCCCGCTGAGCAGGAACACCCGGGTCGCCGCGTCCAGTCCGTTCCAGGTCTTCGACTGCCACATGGCGAACCACTCCCCGCCGATGGCGATGAACCCGGCCCCGAACAGCAGGACCAGCATCAGCAGCCCGTACGTCGAGAAGCGCCGGGCCCGCGCGAAGTCACGCCGGGCCCAGAGCCAGGTCCCGAACACCAGGACGAGGGCCGCGGCCGTCTCCCACACGATGATGGCGACGTAGGCGGTGTCCTCCAGCGCGGTGCTGGTGACGGCCCGCCACATCAGGTCGTCGTCCCTGAACGTGGTGTCCATCGCGAGCACGTGCCGCACGAACTGCTGGTTGGTCCCGAAGTCGGTGATGTTCCCGAGCGCGACCAGGGCGATGTAGAGCCCCAGTATCCCGGTGAGCACACCGGCGGCCAACGGCAGCGCCGTACCGGAGGTGCGGCTGGTGGAGGTGGTGGCTGTGGTGGGGGTGGTGGTCATGGCTGGATTCTCCCCGCCGGGCCCCGCGTTCCGCCGTGCGCATTGCGCCAGAATCCCGCCGCCTTCACGCCGACTTCCCGGCCCGGACCCGGCGTGACCGGATCCGTCCGGCGCCCCGTGCGGACGGCCGGCCCCCACGGCGGTGGCCCGGGTGCGGGTATGACCCGGCAGGCCGGTTCGCCCGGTGAACCGGAGGACCCGGGTCGATTACAGTGCTGGGCGTCGTACGTACGGACGGTTGCGTGGGGAGGTCTGGGTGGACGCGACGTCCGGTCCCGTCTGGGGCCGTGCCGAGCAGCAGGACTTCCGCAGCCGGGTGCGCGGCACGCTGCTCGGCGCGGCCGTCGGGGACGCGCTCGGCGGGCCCGCCGATGCGCTCGCCCTGGACGAGATCCGCTCGGTCTACGGGCCGGAGGGGCTGCTCGACCTGGCTTTCGGGCACGGCCGGCGCGGCACGGTCACGCACCACACCCAGCTCACCCTGTTCTCGGTGGACGGGCTGATCCGCGCCCAGGTGCGCCGCGACACCGGCGCCTGGCACCCGCCGACCGATGTGCACCGCGCCTACCTGAGGTGGGCGGCCACCCAGCGCGACTGGGGACCCGACGAGCGCCGCAAGGACGACGGCTGGCTGGCGCGGGAGGAGTGGCTGTACGCCCGGCGCGAGCCGACCCGGGCGCTGCTCATCGGGCTCGGCGACGACACCATGGGCACCCCGGAGAGCCCGAAGAACCCCGGCGAGCTGGGCCCGGAGGCGGTCGCCCGGTCGGCTCCCTTCGGCCTCCTGGTCGGCTGGGAACCCCAACTCGTCATCCAGCTCGCGGTGGAGTGCGCCGCCCAGACCCACGGGCACCCCATCGCCTACCTCTCGGCGGGCGCGTACGCCGTCATCGTGCACGCCCTGGCCCGCGGCGACAGTCTGGACGGCGCCGTGCAGCGGGCCCTCGCCCTGCTCGCCGCCCGCCCGGGCCACCAGCCGGTCTCGGACGCCCTCCAGCACGCGCTCGGCGCGGTGCGCCAGGGCATGCCGGGCCCGGCCAGGGTGGAGGAGCTGGCCGGCGACGGCACCGCGGACGGGCTGCTCGCCGCGTCCGTGTACTGCGCCCTGGTCGGTGAGGACGTACGGCACGGCCTGTGCCTCGCGGTGAACCAGGGCGGCCCCTCGGCGGCCGCGGGCGCGCTGACCGGGGGCCTGCTCGGTGCCCTGCACGGCGAGACGGCCCTCCCGCCGGCCTGGCTGGCCGAACTGGAGGGCCGTCCCACGGTCCTCGAACTCGCCGACGACTTCGCGATGGAGATGACCCAGGGACCCGCGCTGCACGGTCCGGCCGGCTCCTCGCCGGGGTGGCTGGCCCGCTACCCGCGGGCGTGAGCCGCCCTACGGCGCCCCCACCACGCCGTCCCCGGCGGCCGCGGGCACCGGCACCGCCGCCGCGTCGCCGTCCGAGTTGACCCGCTCGATGATCGCCAGGCGCTCGGGGGTGTCCTCCGGCTTCAGGTGGCCGATCAGGACGTAGAGCACCAGGGAGACCGCCAGCGGGATCGACACCTGGTACTGGAGCGGGACCCCGCCGTCGACGCTCCAGCTGATCGGGTAGTTGACCAGCCAGAAGGCGAGCAGACCGGCCGCCCAGCTGGTGAGCGCCGCCGTCGGCCCGGAGCGGCGGAACGGGCGCAGCAGGCCCAGCATCATCGGGATGGCGATCGGGCCCATGAGACCGGCCACCCACTTGATGACGACCGTGATGATGTCCTTGAAGGCGGGGGAGTTGACCTGGGTCGCCACCGCCATCGACAGACCGAGGAAGACGACCGTGGTCACGCGGGCCGCGACCAGGCCCGAGCGCTCGCCCCACGCCCGCGCCCGCGCGGACAGCACCGGTGCCACGTCCCGGGTGAACACCGCGGCGATCGCGTTGGCGTCGGAGGAGCACATGGCCATCGTGTGCGAGAAGAAGCCGACGATCACCAGCCCCAGCAGGCCGTGCGGCAGCAGCTGCTCGGTCATCAGGGCGTAGGAGTCCGAGCCGTCCGGCTTCTGCGCGTGGACGAGGAGCGGCGACATCCACATGGGGAAGAAGAGGACCACCGGCCACACCAGCCACAGCACCGACGACAGCCGCGCCGAGCGCTCGGCCTCGTACGGGCTGCCCGTCGCCATGTAGCGCTGGGCCTGGTTCAGCATGCCGCCGTTGTACTCGAACAGCTTGATGAACAGGAACGCGAGGAGGAAGACCGTGCCGTAGGGGCCGACCAGGGGCTTGCCGTGGCCGTGCAGCGCGGGCTCGTCCCAGGCGCCGAGGAAGCCGATGTGCTTGTCGCTCAGCTTCAGCACGACCGCGACGAACATGGAGACACCGGCCAGCAACTGGATGACGAACTGGCCGAGTTCGGTGAGCGCGTCCGCCCACAGGCCGCCGATGGTGCAGTAGACGGCGGTGATCGCGCCCGTGATGAGGATGCCCTGGTTGAGCGACACACCGGTGAACACCGACAACAGGGTCGAGATCGCCGCCCACTTGGCGCCGACGTCCACGATCTTCAGCAGCATGCCCGACCAGGCGAGCGCCTGCTGCGTGGGCAGGTTGTAGCGGTTCTTCAGGTACTCCAGCGGGGAGGCCACATGGAGCCGGGACCGCAGCCGGTTGACGCGGGGCGCGAACAGCTTGGAGCCGATGGCGATGCCGAGCGCGATCGGGAAGGACCAGGTGATGAAGGAGGTGACGCCGTAGGTGTAGGCGATCCCCGCGTATCCGGTGAACATCACCGCGCTGTAGCCCGACATGTGGTGCGAGATGCCGGACAGCCACCAGGGCATCTTGCCGCCGGCCGTGAAGAAGTCGCTGACGTTGTCCACACGCTTGTGCGACCAGACGCCGATCGCGACCATCACTCCGAAGTAGCCGATCAGCACGGCCCAGTCGAGACCGTTCATGTGTCCCCTTCCAGGGTTCGCAGCCAGGGTCAGGCATGTGAACTCTGGTTTCGAACATGGACGCACGGCAAGGAAGCGTAGGGTCAAGAGCAGGTAAAGATGTTCGTTGTGGTGACCTAAGTTCATGCACATGAACGCCTGAGCGCCCCCTCCCGAGGCCCGTCGCCCTGTCAGCGCATCAGTTCACCCGCGTTGACCAGCAACGACTGGCCCGTGATGGACCGCGCCCGGTCCGACGCGAGGAACACCGCCGCGTCGGCCACGTCCCCGTCCGTCGCCGGCTCCGGCAGCGCCATCCGCTCCGTCAGCCGGCCCAGCACCTCCGCCTCGGACACCTTCTCGCTCTGCGCGGCGAACCGGACGTACGCCTGCACCGGCGGCCCCCACATCCAGCCGGGCAGCACCGTGTTCACCCGGATCCGGTACGGCCCCAGCTCCCGCGCCAGCGAGTACATCGCGCTGGTCAGCGCGCCCTTCGAGGCGGCGTACGCGGCCTGCTTCACCTGCGAGGGCGCCGCCACCGCCGACTGCGTCCCGATGAACACCACCGAACCGCCGGCCGCCTTCAATCCCGGCAGGCACGCCCGGGTCATCCGCAGCGTCCCCAGCAGGTTCACGTCGATGACCGACCGCCAGGTCGCGAAGTCCGCGTCCTCGACCCCGCCGAAGTAGGAGTCCCAGGCCGCCACGTGCACCACGGCGTGCAGCCCGCCGAAGCGCTCCCGGGCGAGTGCGGCCAGCGCCGCGCACTGCCCCTCGTCCGTGATGTCGGTCGCCCGGTACGCCGTGCGCGCGCCCCCCGGATCGATCCCGGACGCGCTCTTGGCCAGGTTCTCCTCGGTCCGCGCCCCCAGCACCGCGTTCCCGCCGTCCCGTACGACGGCGGCGGCGACCTGGTGGCCGAGTCCGGCCCCGACCCCCGAGACGACCACGGTCTTGCCCGCGAGCAGTGACATCGCGACCTCCAGCTGTCCTGGCTCTGGCGCATCATCTGACGGAGCGTCAGAGTATGGGCGAGCGCAGGAGGACGGAAGGGGAGCGCCATGACGGAGGAGACCGGCACCCGCAGCGAGACGTACGCCGAACTGGCCGCCGTGGGCCCGTACGGCGTCCACCCCGGCCACGCCCTGATCACCATGGTCGAGCCGCACCCCGGACACGAGTACGCCTACAACCGCTGGTACGAGGACGACCACTACTACGCCGGCGCCATGGCGATGCCCTGGATGTACGCCGGCCGCCGCTGGGTCGCCACTCGCGACCTCCAGCTCCTGCGCTACCCGGAGAAGTCGGCCGTCGCCCAGCCGGTCACCGCCGGCTGCTACCTCTCCACGTACTGGATCACCGACGGCCGCTACGACGACCACATGCGGTGGACCGTGGCCATCAACAAGCGCCTCAACCGCGACGCCCGCGTCCACCAGGCCCGCACCCACGTCTTCACGGCCTTCCAGGACCACGAGGCGACGGTCTACCGGGACGGCGCGGCCGGCCCCCGCGACTTCCACGCCCTGGACCATCCCTACGCGGGCCTGGTCATGCAGGTGATCGACGCCGAGTCGGCCGGGCAGCGGGCGGAGCTGGCGGAGTGGCTGCGCACCCGCCACCTGCCCCGCCGCCTCGCGGGCTCCCCGGCCGCCCTGGTGACCGTCTTCAGGCCCACGCCCCTGCCCGGCGACCGCATGACCTACGTCAAGCAGGTCGAGGGCGTCGACACCCGGCTGACTCTGCTGTGGTTCCTGGAGGCCGACCCGCGGGAATGCTGGGAGCGGCACTTCACGGGCCTGGACGAACAGGTGGCGCGGGCCGGTCTCGGCCGGGTGGAGCTGGTGGCGCCGTTCGTCCCGACGATCCCGGGCACGGACCGCTACGTCGCGGAACTCCGCGACCGACCGGAGCGGGCGGCGCGGCGGTCCGGCGCGTGACCGGGGACCGGGGGGCGCCGCCCCCGGAGGGTCACTTCAGCCCGTCGGGGCAAGGGGTCCCGCGGGGCAGCTGGTAGGGGGCCGCCAGGTGGTAGGTCCCGGCCCGCGGGGCGATCAGCATCGTCCACTTGTCGCCCTTCGCGTCCTCCGGAGTCTCCCGCAGGCACCCGTTGACGTTGTCGTACGTCTTCGGCATGCCGTCGGCCCGGTGCCTGGACTCCTCCGTCTCCTGCGGCGGCTTCAGGCTCTTGCCCCGGGCGTCGACGACGCTCAGCCACGGCGAGTACGGGATCTTGATCAGGATCCGTCCCGGCTTGCGCACCTCCAGGGTCATCTCGCCCTGCTCGGCCCGGTCCACCACCGCGTTCGGCTCGGCGAGCGGCGCCGGGTCGGTCACCTTGAACAGCTGCCAGTTGGCGTCGCCCCAGATCTGCCTCAGGTACGGCATCCCGCGCTGGAGCAGCGCGCGCTCGCGCACCCCGCCGTCCCCGTCCGGGTTGTCCTTCGGCAGCACGACGAAGTGCACCGCCCAGCGCTGCAGCCACTCGTGGTAGTTCGCCGAGTTGAGCGTGTCGTCGTAGAAGAGCGGGTTGCGCTCCATGTCGGCCTGCCGGTTCCAGCCGCGGGCCAGGTTGACGTAGGGCGCGAGCGCCGAGGCCTCGCGGTGCGAGCGGGCCGGGACCACCTCGACCCGGCCCTTCTCGGCGCCGACGTTCTGGAGCTGGTTGACCAGCGGGGCCAGCTCACGGGCCCAGGAGGCGGCCGGGGTCGTGTGGATGATGTCGTCGACC
The DNA here is from genome assembly GCF_036815105.1 of Streptomyces sp. IBSBF 3136. Classification (NCBI taxonomy): domain Bacteria; kingdom Bacillati; phylum Actinomycetota; class Actinomycetes; order Kitasatosporales; family Streptomycetaceae; genus Streptomyces; species Streptomyces sp. IBSBF 3136. The sequence goes on along the minus strand of NZ_JAJSZC010000093.1, from coordinate 18,190 downwards.
GTCTTGAAACCTATCCAGCCGAGCAGCCCCAGGCACGCCAGCACGGTCGCGTACCACTTGCGCGAGCGCGGCACCGTGAACGGCAGCGCGGCGACCAGCGTCGCACCCGCGAACAGCATCGGCAGCCGCGAGATGTTCGAGCCGATCTGCGAGCTGATCAGCCACACCAGGACGACGCCGAGGCTGTAGACGGCGGACGTCAGCCGCACCGTCCGCCACTCCCTGGGCACCAGGAACAGGCACAGCAGGCCGTACAGCAGGGGCAGTATCACCGAGCCGATCGTCATCGGCTGGGTGCCGGAGAACGGGAACAGCAGCGCCGAGACGGCGACCACAGCCGTGGGAGCCAGCCCCAGCGCCCAGGCGCCCGGCCGCCGCTTCTGCAGGAACAGCGCGGCTGCGACCAGGCCCACGAACAGCCCCGCGACCGGCGAGGCCATCGTGGCGAGCGCGGCCAGCGGGGCTGCGACCAGCGCCTTCGCCCAGCGTTTGTACCGCCACCGGTAGGGCCAGCAGAAGACGGCCGCCACCGCGCCGAGCGCGAACAGGGTGCCGAGCCCGAAGGTCACCCGGCCCGACACCGCGTTGCAGATCAGCGCGAAGACCCCGGCGAGCGAGGCCCACAGCGGATTGCGCACCGCCCGGCTGCGGATCAGGATCAGGGTCAGCAGGGCCACCGAGCCGGTACCGGCGATCATCATCGTCGTTCGGACGCCGAGGACCGACATCAGGTACGGCGACACCACGCTGTACGAGACCGGGTGCATACCGCCGTACCAGGCGAGGTTGTACGCCGAGTCCGGGTGCCGCCCGACGAACTCCGCCCAGGCGTCCTGCGCCGCGAGATCGCCACCTGAGTTCGCGAACGTGAAGAACCAGATGATGTGCAGGGCGCCCGCGAGGATGGTGAAGGACAGCACGGGGTGCAGCAGGAACCGCTGCCGCAGGGGCTCAGCGGCGGCGAGGAGGCGGCCGAGCATGCCGGGGGGTGTCCCGGTGGGGTGGTCCGCGCGGCTGCCGGCGTGGTCCTCCGCCCGGCTCTGCGCGTGGTCGTCCGTCCGTCGCTGCCCGGGGCCGTCCGCACGGCCGTCCCGGTGGTCGCGCCCGTGGTCGCTCGCACGGTCGGTCACGTGGTCGCTCGTGCGGTCGCCGGCGTGGTCGTTCGCGTGACGGTCCGCGCGGCCCGCCGGACGGTCCTCGTGACGACCGTCCGTGTCAGCTGCGGACAGGCGTATTCGCGGGCCCGACCCCGGGTCCGGGTCGGCGTCGTCGGCGCGTGTCGGCTCGGTTGTGGCCACCTGAAGGCACTCCCCGTGTCCCGTCTTCTGTTCTCGGCCGTGTCCCTCGGTGTTCCCGGCCGCTTCCCGTCCAGTTCGCGGCCTCGTCCCGTGACCGGCGAGCTGCCCCGTTTCGTGACGCTAGCACGCACCCCGCCGCGGGGCTCCGTCGGCGGGGTGCGGTACTGCTGGAGAGGGACCCGGGGTCAGCCGAGGCGGGTCAGCTTGTCCGTGAAGCCGGGTTCGGTCAGATCCTTCCGCAGGGCCACCGGCACCTTCACCGCACCGGCCGAGCCGTCACCCACGGTGAGCGTGCCCACCTTGGTGCCGGCCTTCGCCGTGTGCGGCACGACGTCGGCGGCGAAGGACAGCCGCACCTTCAGCCCGGCCCAGCCGGCCGCGGTCACGTCCTTGGTGGCCACGACCGGGGTACGGCCGCCGAGCCCGTCGTCGACGTACCCGACGACATCGCCCTTCTTCAGGATCGTCGCCGACTTCAGCGCGCCCTGCCCGGCCCGGACGAGCTTGTCGCCCGCCTCCAGGACCCCGCTGATGATGGTGTTGTCGGAGCCACCCGCGGGCTGGCGCATGGCGGCACCGATGATGGTGCGCGTCTCGCCGCCGACCTGCTGCTTCGCCGCGAAGACCAGGTTGCCCAGGGCGGAGGTGGTGGTGCCGGTCTTGATGCCTACGACGTTGTTGTAGCCGACCAGCCGGTTGTAATTGTTGTGCTTGACGCCCTTGTAGTCGACGTACGACATCATCGCCGCGACCTCGCGGAAGGCGGGCTTCTCCATCGCCTTCTTGGCCAGCTTGACCTGGTCCACGGCCGTGCTGACCGTCGAGTCCGTCAGGCCCGAGGGGTCGGTGTACGTGGTGTTGGTCATGCCGAGGCCCTTGGCGGCGGCGTTCATCCTGGTCACGAACGCCTTCTCCGACCCCGCGTCCCAGCGGGCCAGGAGCCGGGCCACGTTGTTGGCGGAGGGCAGGAGAATGGCCTCCAGGGCCTCACGCTCGGAGATCCGGTCGCCGGCCTTGACGGGCACGGTGGACTCCTGGCCCGCGTCCGACTGCTCCTCGGCGGGCTTGTCGATCGTGATCTTGGGGCCGGCCTCGCCGCTCTTGAGCGGGTGGTCCCGCAGGACGAGGTACGCGGTCATCACCTTGGCGAGGCTGGCGATCGGTACGGGCTTCTGGGTCCCGGAGGAGCCGAAGGAGCCGATGCCCTGGACGTCCAGCGCGGCCTGCCCCTGGGACGGCCAGGGGATGTCGGCCTTGCTGCCGGCGAAGGTGTAGCTGTCCTTCACGGTGAGTCCGAGGGTGGGCTGCGGGAGCGGCCGGAACTGCTGCACCACCGCAAGGACGATCACCAGGAGGATGACCAGCGGGGTCCAGATCTTGACCCGGCGCACGATCGTGCGGACCGGGGTCTCCGGCGGCGGGGGCGTGTTCGTCAGCTCGGCCAGCAGGTCCAGCGGCGGCTTGGGCGGGAGCGGCTGCTGCGTGGTGCGCTCCGGGCCCACCTGCGGCACGACGGTCGTCACGTCGGGCTTCAGCGCGACGAACTTGCTGGTGCGCTCGGCTTCGGGCTCGGCGGGCCTGGGCTTGGAGCCGAGCTTCAGCATGGTCGTCGGCTGGTCGACCTCGGGCTTCTTCGGACGCAGGGCCTTGAAGGCGGTGGTCGGCTGGTCGACGACCTTCGCCTGCGGCGCCTTCGAAGTGCCGTCCCCGTCCTTGGCGGACTCCTTGGCGGACTCCTTGGCGGACTCGGGCGCGGTCCTGGCCTCGGGCTTCGGCTCGGTCTCGGCCTTGGGGTCGGACTCGGGCTCGGGCTTCGCGTCCTCGGGGGCCGACTGGGACGCGGGCTTCGGCTTCGCGTCCTCGGGCGCGGACTGGGCCTCGGGCTCCGGCTTCGCGTCCTCGGGCGCCGGGGAGGGCTCGGGCTTCGCGTCCTCAGGCGCATCGGCTTCCGCGTCCGCCTCGTCGTCCTGGTCCTCGCTCGCGCTCGCGGCCGCGGTCACGTCCGAGTCGTCGTCCGACTCGCTGTCGTCGTCGGAGCCGGTCACCGGGTCCGTCTCGGCGTTCGCGTTCGCGTCGGTTTCGCTGTCGTCGGTGTCGGCTTCGCCGTGCGCGTCGGCGTCGGCGTCGGCGTCCGCGTCCGTGGCGTCGGCCGACTCGCTCCCGGCCTTCGCCACCGCCTCCTTCGCGGGCTCGCCGTCCGCCACGTCGTCCACGTCCTCGGCGTCCGCCGACTCGCCCGAATCCACGGCCTCTTCGGACTTCTTCGGCGTCTTTGCACTCGCGTCGGACCCGGAGCCCGGCTTCTTCGCGTCGCCGGCCGAGCGGACCCACGCCGAGACGGCCTCGCGGAGGTCCGCGTCCTCGTCCTTGGCGGCGGCCTCGGGCTCGGTGGACTTCGCGGACGCGGCGGCCGGCTTCGAGGACTCCCCGGACTCCGGGGCCTCGGCGGGCTCGGCGGAGTCCGAAGCCCCGGCGGACGCCGAGGACTCAGCGGGCTCCGAGTCCTCGGCCGCGGCCTTCACGTCCCGGACCGAGAGAACCTTCGTCGCGGTGTCCGTCCTGCCGCTCGAGGAATCCTTTTCGCGGGACACCGTGAGCCGCGGATCGCGAGCCCCGGGAACCGAACCCGCGCTCCCCGACGTCGGTTCCGCCGACGACTCCTGCTGCTTCGACCTGTCGGGGGACTCGCCCGCCACCGATGCCTCCTCCATGCGCCGCACGCGCATGCGCGCGCCCTGTCCGAACCATGTACCAGTGTCCTGTGTGGGAGCCTGGCCCCTGCGGTAGACGAGAACGACATACCTACCGGTTCCCTCACGAACCGGTCACGCACCCTCGACAGACCAATGTGAGAGGGGTCACCCTGTCATTCATCCACGCGGGGAGGCATGGATGGGCAGGAGCCGCAGAACAATTCCGGAAGAGCTTCTGTTGCTCGCACTGGACCCGGCCACGGGTACCACTGCGCAGCCGCAGTCGCTCGACCTCGGTCTGGCCGGAGCACAGCTAGTGGAGCTGGCGCTGGCCGGACGGATAGCCCCAGACGGGGATCGTATCGCCGTGGTGGTGCCACGGCCGACAGGAGATCCGACTCTGGACTGCGCGTTGGAGTTGCTGCGAAGGCGCGGCGCTCCGGTACGTGCCGTCCACTGGATCGGCGGGCCACGACTGGGGCTTCGCCAGACGTACCTGTCGCATCTGGAGCGGTGCGGCATGGTCGCCGCCGTACCGGGTCAGATGTGCGGGGTGTTGCCGACGACGCGGTACCAGGCGACCGAGACCGCCATCAGCAAGGAGATCCGTTCCCGGCTGGACACCGCGATCCGTACCGGCGTGCCGCCGGACCCGCGGACCGCGGCGCTCGCCGCCCTGGCGCACGCCGTCGGGCTCGGCAAGCACCTGTATCCGGGGAACGAGGGCCGCTCCTCACGTTCCCGGCTGCGGGACTTGATCCGGCACGACCCCATGGGCGGGCTTGTCGCGCACGCCGTGATGGACGTGCAGAACGGCGCGGCGGCCCAGCCACGCCGCGGTCCGGCCGCGGCAGGACGCCCGGCGGGGCCCGGAGCGAGGCCCACCGCCGAGCCCGCGCGCGGCGTTCCGATGCAGCCGCGCCACGGGTCCATGGCACGCGCCGTGGCCCACTGAGCCGCACCCCAGTCCCCGAAGTCCGTTACGGGAGCCGCTGGTCCGGGCGGGGTGGTGAGACCTTCGTGGTCCCACCGCCCCGCCCGGTCGCGTCCGGGTTACGCGCATCCGTGCCCGAACTGACGCGTACGCGCCGCATATCCACTGTTTGCCAGCGGTAGAAAGCACCTTGGTGGCAATCTGCTCAGCAGCAGATACGGAAAGTGCCAGGTACAGGCAGTCAGCCGGAGGTGCGCGTCACGTGGCGTCCAATGTCAATCCCACCGTCAGGCGACGCCGCCTGGGCCAGGAGCTGCGCAGGCTCCGTGAGCTGAAGGGCATGACCGCCGAAGAGGTGGCGGAGCGGCTGCTCGTGTCGCAGTCGAAGATCAGCCGGCTGGAGAACGGCCGCAGGAGCATCAGTCAGCGCGACGTGCGCGACCTGTGCGGGGTGTACGAGGTCGAGGACCAGCGGATCGTCGACTCGCTGATGGAGATGGCCCGGGACTCGCGGCAGCAGGGCTGGTGGCACACGTTCGGGGACATCCCGTACAGCGTGTACATCGGTCTGGAGACGGACGCCGAGTCGCTGCGGGTGTACGAACCCCAGCTGGTGACGGGTCTGCTGCAGACCCGTGCCTACGCGGAGGCCCTGGTGCAGGGCGCCTTGCCGGAGACCTCGACGGCGGAGATCGAGAAGCGCGTCCAGGTGCGTATGCGCCGACAGGAACGTATCACCGCCGAGGCCAACCCCCTGCGGCTGTGGGTGGTGCTCGACGAGGCGGCGTTGCGCCGGGTCGTGGGCAGCAAACTCGTGATGCGCGAGCAGTTGGAGCACCTCATCGAGATGTCCCACCTGCCGCACGTCACCGTGCAGGTGCTGCCCTTCGAGGTGGGCGCCCACCCGGGGCTCAACGGCCAGTACGCGATCCTGGAGTTCACCGACGCGGCCGACTCCAGCGTGGTCTATCTGGAGGGCGTCACCAGCGACCTCTACCTCGAGAAGGCGCTGGACGTGCAGAAGTACGCCGTGATGTACGAACATCTGAGGGCACAGTCCCTCAATGTGGAGCAATCCCGGCAATGTATCTCGGACGTAGCCAAAACCTACGCCGATTGAGCTTGCTCCAAAGGAAGTGCCGGATCGTACACGGTGGTCCACTCAAGCGGAAGGCTCACTTGGAATATGCCATCCGCTTGAGTGAACGACTACTCCGGCGGGGGCGGTTGCCCGGTAGCGTCGATCACGCCAATCGATCGACAAGGTTGGCGTGAACCGCACCACCAGCAACTCGCAACAGGAGTGGACATGGCACTGATTCAGGGCGCTTCGGAGACGTGGATGAAGTCTTCTTATTCCGCGGGCAACGGCGCCTGCGTCGAGGTCAAGTCGCCCACCACCGCGGAACTCGCCGTTCGCGACTCCAAGGTCCACGAGGGTCCCGTCCTGGCCTTCCCCGCCGACGCGTGGAACGCCTTCGTGACCTCGGTCAAGGCGTAGGGGGCCTTTGCCGCCTCTCGCCGGTAGACACGCACGACGACAACTGCACAAGCATCACCCCGGAGCCCTCTCGACCAGTCGCCGTCCTTGCCGAGAGGGCTCGGGCATGCCTCGCCCCAACAGGCCCTAGGCCAGCTGCGCCTCGATCGCCGCGACGACCTCGGCGGACTCCGGCTCGGTCTGCGGCGAGAAGCGCGCGACGACCTGCCCGTCCCGGCCGATCAGGAACTTCTCGAAGTTCCAGCGGATGTCCCCGCTGTGGCCCTCGGCGTCGGCGAAGCCCACCAGGCGCTCGTACAGCGGGTGCCGGCCCTCCCCGTTCACCTCGACCTTCTCGGTCAGCGGGAAGGACACCCCGTACGTCGCCGAGCAGAACTCGGCGATCTCCTCGGCGGTGCCGGGCTCCTGCCCGAGGAACTGGTTGCAGGGCACGCCGAGCACGGTGAAGCCCTGCTCGGCGTACCGCTCCTGCAGCCGCTCCAGGCCGGTGTACTGCGGGGTCAGGCCGCACTTGGAGGCGACGTTCACGATGAGCACGGTCTTGCCGGCGTAGTCCGGCAGCCCGGCGGAGCCGCCCCGCAGGGCGCCGATCTCGACGTCCAGCGCGGAGCCGTTGTGGTCAGTAGTGGTCATGAGCGGATGCTAGCCCGGCCCGCTCGCGCGGCTACGGCTGGTCGGCACTCTCCTGGGCCCGCTGGGTCTGCTGGGCCTCCGGGGACCGCTGAGTCGGCTGCAACGGCACACTCTTGGTGAGGTCGGCGCCGATGTGCTGCGCGGCCCGGTCGAAGTACCGCAGCAGCTCGACCGGGAACGGCATCACGAGCGTCGAGTTCTTCTCGGCCGCGACCTCCACGACGGTCTGCAGCAGACGCAGCTGCATCGCCTCGGGGGTGTCGGACATGATCCGCGAGGCGTTGGCGAGCTGCTGCGCTGCCTGGAACTCACCGTCGGCGGTGATGACCCGGGCCCGCCGCTCCCGCTCGGCCTCCGCCTGCCGCGACATCGAGCGCTTCAGCGACTCGGGCAGCTGTACGTCCTTGATCTCGACGCGGTCGATGTGGACGCCCCACGCGGCGGCCGGGCTGTCGATCATCAGGGCCAGCCCCTCGTGCAGCCGCTCCCGGTCGGTCAGCAGGTCGTCCAGGTCGCTCTTGCCGATGATCGAGCGCAGCGAGGACTGAGCCACCTGCCCGACGGCGAAGACGTAGTCCTGCACCTCGATGGCGGCCCGCAGCGGGTCGGTCACCCGGAAGTAGACCACCGCGTCGACCTTCACCGACACGTTGTCCTTGGTGATGCCCTCCTGCGTGGGCACCGGCATGGTCGCGACCTGCACGTTCACCTTGCGCATCCGGTCGGCGAACGGGATGAGGAAGGTGATCCCGGGCTGCCGGTGGCTCGGCAGGGCCTTGCCCCACCGGAACACCACCCCGCGCTCCACCTGGTTGACGACCCGCATGCCGCTCTTCAGCACGAGCAGCAGGAACACGGCCACGACCACCACTGCGACGACGGTGCCTTGCATGGCACTCCATTCTCCGACGCGACTGACGCCTCGTCCCGACCTGCTGGTCCGGACACCGGGGAGGACACCACGGCGGGACGCGCCGGATGCGGCTGCCGCGTCAGGGAAACGTAAAGAAACAGACGGGACAGCGGTCCGCGAGGGCGGCCGGCCGCCGGCGGACGCGCGAGGCGAAAACGTAATACGCAGCCGGGACCGGGGCCGGATTGGTCCCGGCCCGCTTTTCACCTGATCAGGGCAACTCACCCATCCGGCCCGGCCGCGGCACCGGATTCCCCGCGTGACGGACGAGGAGAAGGACCCGCAGGCACGGCGGCGGCGGCCGCCGCGAGCCGCGCTCGGCGCGCTGAGCGGGCTGCTGGCCGCGTTCGGCGCGCTCGCCGCGGCGGAGCTGGCGGCGGCCGCCGTCCGCCCCCAGGCCGGGCCGATCGTCGCCGTGGGCGGTGCGGCGATCGACCGTGCCCCGGCCGCCGTGAAGGACTGGGCGGTCCGCCACTTCGGGACCGGCGACAAACTGGCGCTCCAGGTGGGCATCCTGGCCGTCCTGGCCGTGACGGCGGTGGCGCTCGGCGCGCTGGCGGCACGGCTCGGGCGCCCGGCCGCCCGTGTCCTCGTCCTCGGGACCTTCGGCCTCTTCGGGACCGTCGGAGCGGTGACGGCGACCGGCCGGCCCGACTCCACCGGCTACGCCGACGCCCTGCCCTCGGCCGTCGCCGCCCTGTCCGGCGCGCTCCTCCTGCAAGCCCTGCTGACCCACCTGCGCCCGACCGGGGACGAGGCTGGGCCCGCGCCCGGACAGCGGGGCGTTCCCGGGTCAGCGGCCGGACCCGGGGGCGAGCCCACACCTGCGACCGGCCCGCAGGAGCAGCCTGGGCCTGCGGCCGGCTCCCGGGACGTTCCCGGTGCCGCCACCGGCCCGCTGGGGCAGCCTGGGCCTGCGTCCGGGGCTCGGGACGCGTGCGGGTCTGGGGCCGGTTTTCGGGCCGAGCCCGGGCTTGTGAACGGCCCGCAGGACCGACTTGAGCCTGCGGCCGGCTCCCGGGACGTTCCCGGCCTCGCCGCCGGCCCGCACGCCCGACCTGGCCCCGCGGCCGGATTTGGGGCCGAGCCCGGGCTTGTGACCGGACCGCAGGACCGACCTGAGCCGGTGGCGGGCCCCCGGGACGTTCCCGGCCTCGCCGCCGGCCCGCACGCCCGACCTGGACCCCCGGCCGGCTCCAGGGACGACGCCGGACCCGCGACCGGGTACCAGGGCAAGGGCGAGGCGTCCGGCGGCTTCGACCGGAGGGGCTTCGTCCGGACGGCCGTGGCCGCCGCCGCGGCCTCGACCGCCGCCGGGGTCGTGGGCCGGTCGCTGAACGGTTCGAGCGGCGGGGACGCGGTCGCCTCCCGGCGCCGGCTCACCCTCCCCACCCCCGGATCACCGGCACGCCCCGTACCCGCCCGGGCCGGACTGCGCGTCCCCGGAATCAGCCCCTTCATCACCCCGAACGCCGACTTCTACCGCGTCGACACCGCCCTGGTCGTGCCCAAGGTCGACGCGACCGCCTGGCGTCTGCGCATCCACGGCAAGGGGCTGCGCCGGCCGGTCGTCCATTCCTTCGGCGACCTGCTGCGCCGGGAGCTGATCGAGCGGGACATCACCCTCACCTGTGTCTCCAACGAGGTCGGCGGCCCCTACGTGGGCAACGCCCGCTGGATCGGCGTACGGCTCGCCGACCTGCTGGCCGAGGCAGGCGTGCGTCCGCCGTCGCGAGGCGGCCCGGCCGACCAGTTGGTGGCCCGCTCGGTCGACGGCATGACCCTCGGCACACCGGTCGAGGACGTCATGGACGGCCGGGACGCGATGCTGGCCGTGGGCATGAACGGCGAGCCGCTGCCCTTCGCGCACGGCTTTCCGGTCCGCATGCTGGTGCCCGGCCTCTACGGCTACGTCTCCGCCTGCAAGTGGATCGAGGACATCGAGCTCACCACCTTCGACACCTACGACCCCTACTGGGTCCAGCGGGGCTGGGCACGCCGGGCCCCGGTCAGGACCCAGTCCCGGATCGACACCCCGAAGCCGTTCGCCCGGCCGACGTCGGGCGCGGTCATGGTCGCCGGAGTCGCCTGGGCCCAGCACCGCGGCATCGACAAGGTCGAGGTACGCGTCGACGACGGGCCCTGGCAGGAGGCCCGGCTGGCAGCCGAGGACACCCGCGACACCTGGCGGCAGTGGTCCTTCGCCTGGCAGGCCACCAAGGGCCCGCACACCCTCACGGTGCGCGCGACCGACCGCACGGGCCGGGTCCAGACCGGGCGCCGCACGCGCACGATCCCCGACGGCGCGAGCGGCCGGCACTCGGTGGTGATCACCGTCGAATGACCGGACCCAGCACCCCCCGCCTTCGGCCCAACCACCGGGCCCCGCCCGCGAACAGCCACCGACCAACAGCCACCGACTCCCCTTGCCCGCACCACGCAGGACCGCGGCGACTCGCCGCGCGCACGCACGCACCACCCGAACCGACAGGAGAATTCGATGAACACCCGTACCCGCCGTCTGGCCGTCACCCTCGCCGCCGCCGCGGTGCTCCCCCTGGCCCTGAGCGCCTGTTCCGACTCCAAGGGCGGTGACTCCGGCAAGGCGGACTCGTCGAGCCCGGCGTCGGCCTCGCGCGGCGGTGGCGACATGGACGGCTCGGCCGGCGACACCGCCGCCATGGACCAGCCGTTCGGCACCGCCTGCGCCGCCGTCCCGGAGAACGGCGCCGGCTCCTTCGACGGCATGGCCAAGGACCCGGTCGCCACGGCCGCGTCGCACAACCCCGCACTGTCCACGCTCGTGGCGGCGGTGAAGAAGGCCGGCCTGGTCGACACGCTCAACAACGCCCAGGACATCACGGTGTTCGCCCCCACCGACGACGCCTTCAGGAAGATCCCGAAGGCCACCCTGGACAAGGTCCTCGCCGACAAGGCCGCACTGACGAAGATCCTCACCTACCACGTCGTGGGCAAGAAGCTGTCGCCGAAGGACCTGGAGCACGGCTCCTTCGCCACGTTGGAGAAGTCGAAGCTGACCACCGCCGGCTCGGGCCGGTCCTACACCGTCGACGACTCCGCGAAGGTCGTATGCGGGAACGTCAAGACGGCCAACGCCACCGTGTACATCGTCGACACCGTGCTGATGCCGAAGAACTGACACGACGAAGGGGCCCGGGGGGGGGGCGCGGCGGGGGGGGGGGGGGGGGGGGGGGGGGGGGGGGGGGGGGGGGGGGGGGNCCCCCCCCCCCCCCCCCCCCCCCCCCCCCCCCCCCCCCCCCCCCCCCCCCCCCCCCCCCCCGGGCCCCTTCGTGTGTTCAGCTCACGCGTGAGGGACGGGAGGGGACGGACAGTACGCCGAGCGGCTTGGTGGTCGGCTGCCGTGACCCGCCGGCGGGCTCCACGGTGACACCGACCCCGGAGGCACCGTCCACCCGCCCCCGCATCAGCACCGTCTGCCCCGACTCACCGGTGCTCAGCAGGCCGGCCGGGCGCATCCTGCCGCCGTCCGCGAACCACAACTGGTAGACCTTGCCGTCCGGCGGGGCCGCCATGCCCGAGGCCACGAACACGGCCCGGTCCCGGCCCGCGGAGACCACCAGCGTGCCCGTGCCACCCGCCATCCGTGCCGACCTCGTCGCCGCGTCCGGCGCGCCCAGCACCCCGGCCACCTCGTCGGCGTGCCGCTCCGCGAGCGCCGCCCGCTGCCGGGCGTCCTGGGCGCGTTCGTACTGCCACACGGCCGTGCCCCCGAACACCGCCGCCGCGGCCACGCAGGCGGCCAGCGCCCACCGGGCCAGGCCACGGCCGCGCGGCACGCGGCGCCCGGCCTGCGCCGGGGCCGCCTTGCCCGGGGGCACCTGGCGGACCTCGGTGACGCGGCGCAGCACCTGCCCGCGCAGCGCGGCGCGGACGGGTTCGGAGGCGGCCGAGGCGAGCCGGGCGGCCGTCGCGGTGAACTCCGCCACCTCCACCGCGCACGACTCGCAGCCGGTCAGATGGTGTTCGAAGTCGGCGCGCTCGTCGTCGGGCAGCGCGTGCAGCGCGTAGGCACCCGTCAGCAGGTGCGGATCGGCCGTCGTGCTCACGCGGTCACCCCCAGGCAGTCCCGCAGCCGGATGAGCCCGTCCCGCAGCCGGGTCTTCACCGTGCCCAGCGGCAGCGCGAGCGCCTCCGCGACCTGCCGGTAGGTCAGACCGCGGTAGTACGCGAGCGTGACCGACTGCCGTTGCAGCTCGGTGAGGGTCCGCAGACAGCGCCGTACCTGCTCCTGCTCCAGCCGGATCTCGACCTGCTCCGTCACCTGGTCGTACTCGGGGGTACGGGCCAACAGCGCGGCCTTGCTGTCGCGGGCGGCGGCGGCTTCCACCGACCGGACCCGGTCCACCGCCCGCCGGTGGGCGAGGGTCAGGATCCAGTTGATCGCCGTACCGCGGTCGGACCGGTAGCGCGGCGCGGTGCGCCACACCTCCACCAGGACGTCCTGAGCCACCTCCTCCGACTGCGCCTGGTCGCGCAGCACCGCCCGGACCACGCCGAGCACCGGGCCGGCCACGGCGTCGTACACCGCGGCGAACGCCTCCTGGTCGCCGAGGGCCACCTCGCGCACCAGTTGTTGCAGGTCCGGCTTGGACGCCGGGTTCGTGCCGATGTAGACGGCTTCCTTCACCAGAGATCTCCCCAGGGTGCGACGGACGTTACGTCCCCGCGTAATCCGGGGCCCGAAGGCCCGCGGATTGGTCGCGCCGCGGGATTTCCCGGCCGGTCAGGACCGCCGGCACCCCGGTCCGCACCGAGTCGGGTCCGTGGTCATGAGGCTGCCCCCGTCAGGGCGAGGAACTCGCCGCGCGAGCGGGCGTCGGAGCGCGGCAGACCGAGCAGGGTGGAGGTCAGGGTGCCGGCTCCGGCGGCCTGGACACCGCGCAGGGTCATGCAGGCGTGCTCGGCCTCGACGACCACACCGACGCCCTTGGGCTCCAGCTGGGTCTGCAGCCAGTCGGCGACCTGCTCGGTCAGGCGTTCCTGCACCTGGGGGCGGCAGGCGAAGCGCTCGACCACCCGGGCCGGCTTCGACAGCCCCAGGATGCGGGCGCCCGGCAGGTAGCCGACGTGGGCGGTGCCGACGATCGGCAGCAGATGGTGCTCGCACACGGTCCGCACCGGGATGCGGCGGGGAAGGACCAGTTCGTCGGTCGTCCTCGGCACCGCCGTGCCGCGGCTGGGGCGGTCCGTGGGCCGGTATGCGCGCGTCAGGCGTCGGCGGGCACCCACTGACGCACACCCTGGCCGTTCGTGCCGTACCAGTAGCGGGGCAGTCCCTTGATGCTGCTGGTGCGGAACGGGCGGCCGTGGTCGTCCACGCGGACCGTGCCGGAGCGGCCCTGGGAGGACCAGTCGAGCTCCAGGTACCAGGCGCAGTCGTACGCCTCGGTCGTCGCGGTGACCAGCAGCACCTCCGGGTCCTCGGCGGAGACGCGGTAGGGGAACCGCACCGCGGGCAGGGGCTTCCCGGCGTCGTTGCCGGGGCGCGCGTGGGCGATCGGCCGGTCGACGTCCAGGTTCACCGAGAAGTCGCGGGGCGTCAGGTCGCCGCCGCAGCCCTGCTCCATGTCGTAGGCGGTGCCGGCGACCGGCGTGCCGCGGCTGACGACACGGACCCGGAGCGCCGTGAGGACCACGGCCGTGGACGACTTCCCCTGCACCGAGACCTGCACCATCGTCTGGTGCCCGTGCACCGCCCCCTGTGTCGCCGCCCACCTCCCCGCGTCCTGCTGCACCGGCGGCGGGGGCACCTGCGCCGGTTCCTTCCGGATGACGTAGTCGTGCCCGCAACCGCCCTGCCAGACCTGCGAGTCGGCACTCCAGGCGAGCGGCACACCGGTCGGCGCGGGGGCGTCGCTCCTTCCGCCCGCCGACGGTCCGCCCTTCGGCCCGGTGCTCCCCGGAGCCCGTACTCCGACGGAGGGCGAGGCCGACGCCGAGGAACGGCTGGGGGAGGGCCCGTTGGTCGCGGCGGCCGAGGGGTGGTGCGACGCACCGGCCGCCGCCGTACGGGACCGGCCGGGGGCCTTGGCCGCGCCGCCGTGGGGCCGCTCGGCGGGCAGCGCCGCCAGACTGCCCAGCGTCACCAGCAGCACGGCCGCCGCGGCGGCGCCGGCGACGGTACGGCGACGGCGGTACCAGGGCCGCCCGGTCGGGCGGCCCGCGTCCCGCGGGACCGTCGGCTCGGGACCGCCGGCGTTGTCGGCGTTGTCGGCGGCGGCCGCCGTCCGGCCGCCGGGACCGGAAGACGGGCCGGCCGCAGTGGGCTTCAGTGACGGACCTGCCGTGGCCGGCTCTGCCGCTTCACCGGAACTGGTCGGCTGTGACGGACCGTTGGCCATGGCCTGCGCGGCCGCCGCATCGATGTGCGTCGGCTTCAACTCCTCGTCGGTGGACGCCTGCGCGGCCGCCGCATCGATGTGCGTCGGCTCCGACGGCTCGTCGGTCGTCGCCGGCTCCTGGACCCGCTCGTCCGGCTTCGGCCGCTGGCGTGCGGTCAGCGCGAGCAGCCACAGGCGGTGCAGTTCGAGCCGTTCCTCCGGGGGCGCCCCGCAGAAGGCGGCCATGCGTTCCACGGGGGCGTAGTCCTGCGGAACCGCCTCGCCCGCGCAGTAGCGGTGCAGCGTGGAGGTGTTCATGTTGAGGCGCCGGGCCAGTGAGCCGTAGCTCCGGTCCGTGCGGTCCTTCAGCCGGCGCAGCAGCGCCGCGAACTGCTCGACATCGTCCCCGGTCGACACCGTGCCCCCGTCCTGCCGCGTGTCCCCGTATCCCAGGCGGTCCATATACCTGCACGTCAGATGGGCTGGGATGGTTCCACCTCCGGCGGACGGCCGTCAGGCGTTGCGCCGGACGCCGGTCGGACGCGACGCTCTTGGTGTCGCACCGACCAGGACAGGGCCGACCAGCCGGCGGCGGGTGACGACCCACACTCACGCACTCATCCACGGGGGACATCCATGCCCAAGCGCACCCGAGCAGGCACGCTCCTCGCACTCGCCGTCACGGGCCTCACCCTCGGCGCGACGCTCGCCACCCCGGCGGACGCCGCGGCCGGAACGCCCGGCTTCCTCGCGGCGGCCGATCTGCCACCGCACCCGAGCTCGCCCTGGACGGCCGGCAAGGTCACCGCCGGCGTACCGGAAGCGGTGGAACAGGACCGCTGCCTGAGCATGGCGCTGGGCGGCGACGGCTCGGGCACGTGGTACCGGGAGTTCCGTACCGACCTGGACACGAGCGCCCGTCAGGTCAGCGTGCGGTCGTCCACGACGGCCGCGGCGAAGGGACGCCTCTCGCGGCTGAACAAGGACATCAAGTCCTGTGCGGCACGCGTCGAGAAGGCCGACCCGGACACCGAGGCCGAGGTGAGGGACTACGGCACGCTGCGCGTCGAGGAGGGCGCCCACGTGTACGGCCTGCACACGGTGACCTCCTGGGGTGCCTCCGACATCCGGTTGCTCTCCGTCGGCCGCGACGGCAGGACCGTCACGGTCGTCGACTGGGGGCAGCTCGGCGGCTTCCGGGACGCGCCGGTGAAGGCGTTCAGGAAGACGACCGTCACGGCCGTGAACAAGCTCCACTGACCGCATGACCGGGGCCGCTCTCCGTCACGGGGGTGGGGAGAGCGGCCCGTGGACCACCGACACCGCCGCTCGGCGCGACCGAACACGACCCGACACCACTCCGACACGACTCCGAAAACGGGGAACACACATGAACAGCAAGACCCGCACCGTCCTGACCGCCGGCGTCCTCGCCGTCGCCCTGGGCCTGGGCGCCACCGCCCAGGCCTCCGCCGGCGCCCCGCGCAGCGTCAGCGGCAAGACGAACGACAACATCACGCGCATCGCCGACTTCTACGGCACCTACATCGACGCGGTGTTCGACGAGGACAGCGGCAAGCTCGGCAAGGCCCTGCGCAACCACTACCTGACCCCGGCGTTCCAGAAGGAACTGGCGGCCTGGGAGGACCGGGAGCACGCCGACGGCGTCCTGCGCGCCCAGAACGTCCCGCTCGCCTGGAAGGTCACCGACAACGGCACCGCCCGCAACCACACGGAGGCCATCGTCACCCTGACCTGGAGCCGCGGTTCGACGACCAAGCTGGTCGTCGACATGACCCGCGACACCCACCGGATCTACCACATCGGCGAGAAGAGCACGGGCCACAAGTAGTCACCCCGGTCCGGAAGCCGAAGGGCCACCCACGGATCTCCTCGGGATCTCCGTGGGTGGCCCTTCACCGACGTGGCCCTGGCGTGATCCGGACTCCCTGGCCGATCTGGTGCCACATCAGCGCGCGTCGGGCATGAGCACGGGGCCGACACACCAGGAAAAGGGATCCGCACCGTTCCTCCGAGTCGTTCGAGCCGATCGAGCGCTTCGGTCTGCACGGTGTACGTCGCCTCGCAGCGGTAGCCGAGGAACGTCCGTTCCGCGCCGAGCCGTTGAACTCCGACTGGAGGGCGAGGCGTGACCCGGAGACGTCGGAATCGGGTATCCCGTGCTCGCGCAGCGGGGCCCGCAGCCGGACAACCGCCGACCCGGCAGGATTCGAACCTGCGACACCCGCTTCAAGGAGTTCGGTCTCTCCCCGGCACCGCTGCGGAGCCGCCCGGCCTGATGGTCGCCTGACAGAAACCGCAGTCACCGTCGAAGGCGAGCGTGGGCGCGTCGGGGCTGACGGCTGCCGAAAGATCGATGCGCACTGGCTGTCCTTCTGTGCGGGGGGTCGGGGCAGGTGCGAAGGAACGGTCAGGCGCGTGCGAGCCAGAGTTCGAGCACGGCTTCCCGCTCGCGTGAGCGGAGGACCTTGGTCGGCCGGGTCTGTTCCCACCACTCGGCCATGACGGCGGGCGTGGCGGTGCCCTGGGTGAAGTGGCTGATCAACCGGCGTGAGAGAGCGACTTCGCGTGGGGAGTAGGCGACGGCGGCGCTGGAGTAGACCGGCGTCCGGTAGGTGCCGTCGGACGCGATGACGGAGACGGTCATCTCGGTAGGGCTGCTCGGCACCCAGGCGTCCAGAGCTGCTGCGACGAAGCTCGCGGCGTGGGTCGCCCAGCGTTGCGGAGCAGAGCGGGTCGGGACTTCGGTGATCTCCAGGCCTACGAGGTCGGCCCACGTCCACTTCCGCGGGTGCGGACCGGTGACTTGGGGCCCCGCTGCCGTCAGCACCAGGTTGGGGGCCGGTGCCGTCGCCGGGGCTCCCAGGTAGACGCCGTCCGCCGAGACCCAGAACAGTCCCACGGTGGCACCGTCCTCGGCGGGGTGGAGGGGCGGGATTTCTTCCATGTTCTGTCGGTCTCCTTGGTCGACCCGGTGAACCTGGGAGCCTGCCCGGCGCCGGGCGTCGATGCGCCGCTTCCAGCCAAAGACACAGGGAAGGTCAATTCCGGCCAAATAGGGACGTGCCTGAGGCGGTTCCGGTTGGGCCGGAGGCGCATTCCCCTGCGGTGTACGCCGGAGGGGGTTGGCCGAAAATATGCGCTCAGGAGCCGACTCGCTGATCAAGATCCTGCGCCGGCACCAAGAAGCGCAGGAGCGAGAGCGGATCGCGGCCGACGCGGACCGGGAGGGCGAGGGGTACCTCATCGCCTCGCCGACTGGCGGGCCACTGAGCCCGAACTCTGCGGAGGCGTTCCGACCGTCTGTGACCGACCCTGTTGATGTCAGAAGTAGATGTCAAAGGCCCCGGACCATGATCGGTCCGGGGCCTTTGCGCTGGTGCCCCCGGCAGGATTCGAACCTGCGACACCCGCTTTAGGAGAGCGGTGCTCTATCCCCTGAGCTACGAAGGCGCTGCACTCGGTCCACAGGGTACCGGATCGGGCTGGGGCGTGTGTGGGGTGATCTCCGGTCAGGCCGGGACACGTGGGCGAAGGGACGCTGTGTGCGGGTCCGTCTCGATGTGGCCGGCGGTCGTGCGGAGGGCGGGGAGGAGGTCCTGGACGCAGTCGGCCTGGGTGCGGCGGGCCGCGTGGGTGGCCTCGTTCAGGGCGGCGACCGTCGGGCCGGACCGGTCCCGTAGCGGTACGGCGATGGCGCGCGGGCCCGACTCCAGCTCCTTGTCGATCAGGGCGTAGCCCCGGGCGCGTTACGGCGTCCGGGAACGCCTGCGGTGAACCCGCCGCCCAACCCGCCGCCCCGCCCCACCCCCCCCACCCCCCCCCCCCCCCCCCC
>NZ_JAJSZC010000092.1:0-28862 GCF_036815105.1 Streptomyces sp. IBSBF 3136 | reverse complement strand
GGTCTGAGCGGGGTGCCCCCCAGGAAGGAAGGGCACCCCGCTCAGACCGGCCGAAGCCGAGCGCAGCGACTAGGCGTCGTAGTCGTGCTCGAAGCGGTCGTCCATCTCCCGCTCCGGGTCCGTGATGTCGCGGGTGTTCTGCTGCCCGCGCTGCGGCTGCTGACCACGCTGAGGCTGCTGGCCGCGCTGCTGACCCGACTGCGGGCCGCGCTGGCCGGCCTTCTCACGGGCCTCGCCGGCCTTCTGCTTGGCCTGGTCCTGCCACTCGTTCGACTTGTCCTTCATACCCATGTGGGTTCACTCCCGTAAATGAGTGAGGTGGGGGATTCGGCCCCTCGGTGGGGCCTCGACCAGATTCACACGGGCGAACACGCTGCGCATGTCGATCAGTTACGGTGCGTAGCCCTGGCTGCCTCATCGGCCTCCCCACCTGCGCCGACGAGCCCGGAACGCATCCCCTGAAGCCTCGGCGCGAACCTGCGCATCTCGCGCCGGCCGACCGTGCCGATGAGGGCCGGCAGGTATCCGCGCACCCCCTGCATGCCGCGCAGCCACCACTGCCCGTACACGTGGGCCGAGCGCCGCTCGATCCCGGCCACGATCCGCTCCACCGCCGGGCCGAGCGGGTACGTCTTGTTCGACGGCCACGGCAGCCGCTGCCGCAGCTCGCGCATGACGTCGTCCTGGTCGGCGCCGCGCACCATGTCGGTGTCCGTCCAGGACAGGTAGCCGACGCCGACCCGGACGCCCTGGTAGCCGACCTCGGCCCGCAGACTGTGCGCGTACGCCTCCACACCCGACTTGGAGGCGCAGTACGCCGACATCATCGGCGCCGGGGTGATCGCGGCGAGCGAGGCGATCTGCAGCAGGTAGCCCCGGCTCTCGACCAGCACCGGCAGGAACGCGCGGGCCGTCACCGCCGAACCGATCAGGTTCACCTCGATCACCCGCCGCCAGGCCTCCGGGTCGGAGTCGATGAAGGGCCCCCCGGTCGCCACACCGGCGTTGGCCACGACGATGTCCACCTTGCCGAAGTGCGCCTTCACCTCCCGCGCCACCCGGCTCATCGCCTCGTGGTCGGTGACGTCCGCGTACCAGTGCGCGCTGTCGCTGTGCAGCCGCTCGGAGACCTCCTTGAGCGCCTCCTCCTCCAGCCCGACCAGCGCCACCTTGGCGCCCCGGGCGGAGAGCTTGCGCGCGAGCAACTCGCCGACGCCGCGCGCCGCTCCGGTGACGACGGCGACCTGCCCTTCGAGACCGACCCTGCTCATGCGCCCTCCTTGATCTGCTGCACCGAGGTGCCGTGGGACTGCGGTGGTACGCCGGGGGTGCCCGACGTGACGTACGTGGCGACCAGTTCCCGGATCCTGCCGGTCACCAGGTCGGGAGCCTCGACCGGGGTCATGTGGCCGATGCCGGGCAGTTCGGTCAGTCCGACGCAGTGCGGCAGCTCGGCCACCAGCGCGCGGGCGTGCACGGGCGGGGTGAGCCGGTCCCGGGCGCCCTGCAGCACCGCGGTGGGCACCCGCAACTCCCGTACGCCGTGGTCCAGATCGAGCGCCGCGAGGACACCGGCCCAGGCGTGGCGCACCGCCCGGGGGCAGGCGTGCACGATCCGCGCGCAGGCCTCCACCATGTGCGGGGCCGAACCGGCGCCCATGGTCCCGTACCTGAGGACACGCTTCGCCAGCGGCGTGACCGGCCCCAGCGGGGCGCGCGAGCCGAGGATGCGTCCGGTGATCCAGGTGCGCGCCCGCCCGGCGCGCAACGGCACCACGCGCGACTCGGCGACCAGCCGGGAACTGCCCGTGCTGCACAGCAGGACGGCGGC
Source organism: Streptomyces sp. IBSBF 3136 (assembly GCF_036815105.1). NCBI lineage: Bacteria > Bacillati > Actinomycetota > Actinomycetes > Kitasatosporales > Streptomycetaceae > Streptomyces > Streptomyces sp. IBSBF 3136. The sequence goes on along the minus strand of NZ_JAJSZC010000092.1, from coordinate 27,031 downwards.
GGCGTGCTCACGGAAGCGGGCGCGGCCGGCGGCGGCCATCACCGTCATCCCGCCCATGGAGTGGCCGACCACCAGGGCCTTCTCCCCGCTCTCCAGCGTCTGGGCGAGCACCGCTTCGAGGTCGTCGGCCAGTGCGTCGGTGGTGCAGGCGGGGCTCGCCGGGCTGCGCCCGTGCCCCCGCTGGTCATAGGCGATCACCCGGTGGTCGCGCGCCAGTTCCCGTATCTGGGCCGCCCAGAAGGCGGTCGAACAGGTCCAGCCGTGGGAGAGCACGACGGCCGGTGCCCCGTCAGGGCCGTGCACCTCGACGTGCAGCCGTGCGCCGTCGGCGGAGACGGCGGTGAGGGTGCGGGAGGGGACGGGCGGCGCGTAGGGCCCGGAGGCCACGGAGACGACGCGGCTCATGCGACGGCCCCGCTCTCCCGCACGCCGCCGGCCGCGGACGAGGCGCCGGTCGCGGACGGGGTGGCGGTCGCGGACGAGGCGTCGATCGCGGACGACGCGTCGGTCGCCGGCCCGCCGGCCTTCCGGACGACCTCGTACTCCGCCAGGTCCACCCTGCGGGTCGCGCGCCGGAACTCCGTCGTCGTGCCGGGCCAGATGGTGGTGTTGCGGCCGCTCGGGTCGAGGTACCAACTGGTGCAGCCGCCGGTGTTCCACACGGTCCGGCGCATGCGCTCCTGCACCCTGTGGTTCCAGGCGTCGACGGCGGCGGGGCGGGCGTCGAGCGCGGTCCGGCCACCGAGGACGTCGAGCTGGCGCAGGTAGTCCGCCATGTAGTTCAGCTGGGACTCGATCATCAGGATCATGGAGGAGTTCCCCAGGCCGGTGTTGGGCCCGATGATCGTCATCCAGTTCGGGAACCCGGCCGCGGCGGCGCCGCGCAGCGCCCGCATGCCGTTCTTCCAGGTCTCCGCGAGGGTGACGCCCTCCGCGCCGACCACCCGCTCGGCGATGGGCATGTCCGTGACGTGGAAGCCCGTGCCGAAGACGATCGCGTCGACCTCGGCTTCGCTGCCGTCGGCGGCGACCAGGGTCGAGCCGCGGACCTCGGCGAGCCCGCTCGCGACGACGTCCACGTTCGGCCGGGCCAGCGCCGGGTAGTACGCGCTGGACAGCAGGATCCGCTTGCAGCCGATGCGGTAGTCGGGGGTGAGCTTGGCGCGCAGCGCCGGGTCCTTGATCGCGCGGGCCATGTTGCGCTTGGCGAGCTGTTCGACCAGGCCGAGTTCGTCGGGGTGCTTGGTGAACGCCTGCACCTGGAGCTCCCGGATGCCCCACAGCAGACCGCGCCGGAGCTGGGTGGTGAAGGGCAGCGCCCGGTGCAGCCGGCGCTCGGCTCCGCTGATCGCACGGTCCACCCGGGGCATCACCCAGGCCGGGGTGCGCTGGAAGAGGGTGAGCCGGCCGACCCGGGGCTGGATGGCGGGCACGATCTGGATGGCGGAGGCGCCCGTGCCGACCACGGCCACGCGCTTGCCGGCCAGGTCGTAGTCGTGGTCCCAGCGGGCCGAGTGGAACACCTCGCCCGGGAAGGTGTCGAGGCCGGGGATCCGAGGGATCTTCGGGTCGGACAGCGGGCCGGTCGCGGAGACGACGACGTCGGCGGTCAGCGTCCCGGCCGCGGTCTCGATCTCCCAGCGAAGCTCCTCGCCGTCCCAGCGCATCGTCTTGACCTCGGCGTTGAAGCGGAGGTGCGGACGCAGGCCGAAGGTGTCGGTGACGTGTTCCAGGTAGGCCCGGATGTGCTCCTGGCCGGAGAAGGTGCGCGGCCAGTCGGGGTTCGGCGCGAACGAGAAGGAGTACAGGTGGGACGGGACGTCGCAGGCACACCCGGGATAGCTGTTGTCCCGCCAGGTGCCGCCGACGCTGTCGGCCCGCTCCAGGACGACGAAGTCGGTGATCCCCTCCCGGCGCAGCCGCACCGCGGCCCCCAGCCCGCCGAACCCGGACCCGATCACCGCCACTCGAACATGCTCGTGCTCGGCCATCCCGAAGCCTCCACGCATCGCCTTGGACTCTGCCAGTGAACACTGGCGCAATTGGACTGTAGAGCAGCTCCGTACCGAGCGGTAGGGGGCGCGGGAAGGAAAGTTACCGGCGGTACAACATAGGCTGCGGGCGTGGCAGACGACGGCGGACACAAGGACGAGCAGAGCCCCGGGCGCACCGGCGGACCACGCGAGTACCGCATGGAGGAACTGGCCGCACTGGCCGGTATCACCGTGCGCACGCTGCGCTTCTACCGCGAGCGCAAGCTGATCCCGCCACCCCGCCGCGAGGGCCGCATCGCCTGGTACGACGACCATCACCTGGCCCGCCTGCGCACCATCGCGGCGCTGCTGGAACGCGGCCACACGCTCACCGGCATCGCGGAACTCGCGGAGGCACTCGACCAGGGCCGCGACGTGGCCGACCTGCTGGGCGTCGGCACCCCGACGGAGGAGGAGCCGGTCCGCCTCACCCCCGAGGAACTCGCCGCCCGCTTCGAGGGCGAGGTCACCCCGGAGAACCTGGCGGCCGCCCTGGACCTCGGCTACCTCGGCACCGACGGCGGCGAGATCGTCCACATCAGCCGCCGCCTGCTGGACGTCTCCTCGGCCCTGGTCCGCGAGGGTATCCCGCTCGCCGAGGTCCTGACGGCGGGCAGGCGCGTCCGCGAGCACGCCGAGGCCCTGGCGGACCTCTTCACCGACCTGATCCTGCGCCACACCACCGAGAACGACCTCCACCGCCTGCGCCCCCTGGCCCGCAGCGTGGTGGAGGCGGAACTCTCCCTGGCGCTGGACCGGCGGCTGGCGAAGCGGGACCGGGCGGCGCCCTAGAGGTCGTACACGGCGGTCACGGGCGCATGGTCGGACCAACGCTCGGCATGCGTGGCCGCGCGCTCGACGAACCCCTTGACCGCCCTGCCGGCGAGCCCCGGCGTGGCGAGGTGGTAGTCGATCCTCCATCCTGAGTCGTTGTCGAAGGCCCGCCCCCGGTACGACCACCACGTGTAGGGGCCCTCCGTGTCCGGGTGCAGGGCGCGTACGACGTCGACGTAGCCGCCCTCGGTCGGGGCGAGGACCCGGTCGAGCCAGGCGCGCTCCTCGGGGAGGAAGCCCGAGTTCTTGGTGTTGCCGCGCCAGTTCTTGAGGTCGGCCTGCTGGTGGGCGATGTTCCAGTCGCCGCAGACGACCACGTGGCGGCCGTCGGCGGCGGCCGTCTCGCGCAGCAGCTTGAGGTGGGCGAGGAACTCGCCCATGAAGCGCGTCTTCTCGGCCTGCCGCTCCGTGCCGACCTCGCCGGAGGGCAGATAGAGGGAGGCGACCGTGACGCCGGGCAGGTCGGCCTCCACGTAGCGGCCACTGCCGTCGAACTCGGCCGAGCCGAAGCCGATCCGGACGCGGTCGGGCTCCCGGCGGGTGTAGAGGGAGACGCCGGCGCGGCCCTTGGCGGCGGCCGGGGCGTGCACCACGTGCCAGCCCTCGGGTCGGCGGACCTCCTCGGGCAGCTGGTGCGGCTCTGCGCGCACCTCCTGGAGGCAGACGACGTCCGCCGAGGTCTGGGCGAGCCACTCCACGAAGCCCTTCTTGGCGGCGGCCCGCAGCCCGTTCACGTTCACCGAGGTCACAGTCAGCACCAGGGCACGATACCGGCACACTGGTCCAGGTCCGTCTTTCCCTTCATCTGCATAGAAGTACGATGCCCAGAATGAATATACGTCGCGTTCGTTTCGATCACCCTGACGCCGTCAAGCTCAACGACGAGGTCCAGGCCGAGTACCACCTGCGCTACGGCGACGGTGGCGACGCCACGAGCCTCGACGCCGCCGACTTCGACCCGCCGCGCGGGGTGTTCCTGATCGCCTACGACGAGCACGACCGCCCGGTGGCCACCGGCGGCTGGCGCAGCCAGGACGACAACGACGAGGGCAACGCGGACGGCGACGCCGAGCTGAAGCGGATGTTCGTCGTCTCGCAGATGCGCGGCCGGGGTCTGGCCCGCCGCATCCTCGCGGCCCTGGAGGAGGACGCCCGCGCGGCGGGCCGGCTGCGCATGGTCCTGGAGACCGGCACGAAGCAGCCGGAGGCCATCGCGCTGTACACCTCGTGCGGTTACGAGTCGTGCGACAAGTTCGGCTACTACCGGCACTACGAGGAAAGCCGCTGCTACGCGAAGGCGCTGTAGACGCGATGAAGCCCCAGTCGGCTCTGCCGACTGGGGCTTCATGATGCGTGGACCTGAGGGGATTTGAACCCCTGGCCCCCTCGATGCGAACGAGGTGCGCTACCGGACTGCGCCACAGGCCCTTGCAACGAGTGAAACTCTAGCATCCCCGTCGGGGTGCTTGGAAATCCGTTCCCTGACTGGTCAGGGGCGGGCCTGCGGTCGCGTGGCGGCTGTCACTCGTTCGCCGCGCGCGGGCGGTCGCCGTCCTCGTACTGATCGAAGAGGGGCGTGCGTCCGCGGCCGCGTGCCCGCCGGGCGGAGGCGGCGCGGCGCGCGTCACCGCGGCCGTCCGCCGGCCGGCCCTCGGCGTCGGTCGCCGGGGCGTCCGCCTCGGGCGCCTGGCCGTTCTCCTGCTCCGGCACGACCGTGCTGGAGCGTGCCGAGCTCCAGGTGTCGGGCGCGCCGAGATCCACGTCCGAGGTGGCCCGGGGTGCGACCGGGGCGGTGACGTAGGTGGGCAGCGGTACCGGTACCGGGTCCCAGCTGTCCCCGTGCCCGGGGCGGCGCCGGCGCTCGCGCTGCTGGTCGACCCACTCGGCGTGGTCGGTCTGCTCGACGAGGGCGCGGCGGTCCGCGGCGAGCGCGGAGAGGCCGGAGTCGGTGTCGACTTCCGCTCCTTCGTCCGGTTCGTCGGCGACGGGGCCGGCGTCCTGGACCGGGCGGCGGCGCGGCTGGCGCTCGCGCAGTCGCTGGGCCGCGACCTCGGCGCTCCGGCGGTCCATCTGGTAGGCGAAGCGGCGGCGTTCCTGGGCGCGCAGGTACGCGATGTACCCGCTCAGCAGGATCGCGGGCACGCCGGGCGCCCAGAGGAAGGCGAGACCGCCGACGGCCGCGACGATCGCGCCCAGGGTGAAGGCGAGGAAGAGCATCACGGTGGTGCGCCTGCGGCGGGCGAGCGCCTTCGAGCGCTGGGCGCGTGCCGCGGACGCCTGCGCCGAGGGCGTGCGCCGGGGGGCCGGCACCCGCTTCTGTGCGGGGACGGAGCCCGGGGTGTGCGCGGAGGGGGACTTGGGCGCCGGGATGAGGGGCTGGCCGGCTGCCGGTTCCGCCCGCTCGGACGTCTCCGGTTCGGCGTCGGCGTGGACCTGACGGCGGGTCGGAGGCACGGCGAAGGCCCGGACGTCCACCGAATCGGTGACGTCCGGCTCACCGGCGTCCTGCTCCCCCTCTTGGGCGGAGCGCGCCCGCAGGTCCTTGGCGTACCGGCGCTCCATACCCGCCCGTCCGGACAGCAGCCGGATGGCGGTACTGAAGCGTTCCGTCGGACGGGCCTCGTTCAGCTCGTCCTGCCTACGGAGCCACATCGGCACCAAGTAGGCGGCCCAGGCCCCGACGATGACTGCGTAGATGAGGCCGCTGCTGCTCACGTCTCACACGGTAGAGGGGTTTGCGTGGGGCCATCCGCCAATTGGGCCGGTGTGTCGCACGATCTGGCTGATATTTCCAGCTTTTTTTGCGACCGATGCGATCACAGGACCGCCGAAGTCGCGAATTGAATGCCCGGAGACGGTCGCCGAGCGGTCAATTTCGAACACATATTCAATTACCGGACTGTGCGTGATTCCCGGGGTGCTGGGTGTGCCGGGTGTGCTGGTCGCGTGCGGAGCGCCCCCGCTTCCAGCGTCCGAGCAGCCCCTCGGGCACTTCCTCCGCGGTGAGCGCGAAGACGAGGTGGTCCCGCCAGGCGCCGTCGATGTGCAGATAACGCGGCCGCAGCCCCTCCTCGCGGAATCCGAGTTTCTCCACGACCCGGCGGCTCGGCCGGTTCTCGGGGCGAATGCAGACCTCGATGCGGTGCAGCCCGACGGCGCGGAAACAGTGGTCCACGGCCAGTGCGACGGCCGTCGGCATCACCCCGCGCCCGGCGACCGCCTCGTCCACCCAGTAGCCGACGTGGCCCGAGCACATCGACCCCCAGGTGATCCCGGCGACCGTCAACTGCCCGACGAGCTGCCCCTGGTACTCGATGACGAAGGGCAGCATCCGGCCCGCGTTGGCCTCGGACCGCAGGTGCCGGACCATCTGGCGGTAGGTGGGACGGTGCACGACCGGCCCGCTCGGCGTGGGCGGCGGGATGGTCGCCTCCCAGGGGCGCAGCCAGTCCCGGTTGCGCCGGTTCACCTCACGCCAGGCCCGCTGGTCGCGCAGCTTTATCGGCCGGAGGACGACATCGCCGTCCGCCAGCACGACCGGCCAGGATGGGCTGTTCAGCTCGCACCCCCACTGGTGGCGCCGGGCCTGGGGTGGTCGCCGCCGCGGATCTGGTCGACGGCGTGCGCCAGCAGGGGCTCCAGGACGGCCAGTCCGTCCCGTACCCCGCCGGTGGAACCCGGCAGGTTGACGATCAGCGTCCGCCCCGCCACCCCGGCCAGTCCCCGGGAGAGCGCGGCGGTCGGCACCTTCTCCCGGCCGAAGGCGCGGATGGCCTCCGCGATGCCCGGCACCTCGTGGTCGAGCACGCTCCGGGTCGCCTCCGGCGTGCGGTCGGTGGGCGAGATGCCGGTGCCCCCGGTGGTGACGACGACGTCGAACCCGGCGGCCACGGCCTCCCGCAGCGCCGCTTCGACCGGGTCGCCGTCGGGGACGACGCGCGGCCCCTCGACGGCGAACCCGAAGCCTCTGAGGCCGTCCGCGACCAGCGGGCCGCCCCTGTCCTCGTAGACACCGGCGGCGGCGCGGTTGGAGGCCGTCACGACCAGCGCGCGGTACGGCCCGCCGCTCATGCCCGGCTCCAGTCGCCCGACTTGCCGCCCGTCTTCTCCTCGACCCGTACGTCCGTGATGACCGCTCCCTTGTCGACCGCCTTGACCATGTCGATCACGGTGAGCGCGGCGACCGTCACCGCGGTCAGGGCCTCCATCTCGACGCCCGTGCGGTCCGTCGTCTTCACGGTGGCCCGGATCTCCACGGCGTCGTCCGCGACCGACAGGTCCAGTTTCACACCGGACACCGACAACGGGTGACAGAGCGGGATCAGATCGGGGGTGCGCTTGGCGCCCATGATGCCCGCGATGCGGGCGGTGGCCAGGGCGTCCCCCTTGGGCATGCCCTCGCCGCGCAGCAGCTCCACCACGCGGGGCGAGACGAGGACCCGTCCGGCGGCGCGGGCGGTGCGCGCGGTGACGTCCTTGCCGGACACGTCGACCATGCGGGCGGCGCCCGCCTCGTCGATGTGCGTCAGCCGGTCCTGTGCGGAGGTTCCGGGGGTCTCCCCCCGGGATGGCACGGTCATGATGTGTGGCGCTCCCGGTCCGGGCCCGGCGCGGTGCGGTGCGCGGACCTGTTGTGCGCGACACGGTACCGCCAAGTCGGGACGGGCACCGGGGCAGGACCGCCGGGCGGACGCTCAGCCCAGCAGCACGACCTCCACCTCGCTGCCCGGCTCGGCGGACTCCACGTCCTCGGGCAGGACGATCAGCGCGTCGGCGTGGGCCAGCGCCGCGATGAGGTGCGAGCCGGCGCCGCCCACGGGGGTCACCTCGCCGTCGGCGTACGTGCCGCGCAGGAACTGCCGGCGCCCCCGGGGCGAGCCGAGCGCCTTGTCCGACCGCAGGGTGGCCCGGGCGCGGGGCCGGTGGACGTCCTCCAGGCCCATCAGGGCGCGGATCGCGGGGCGTACGAACAGCTCGAAGGAGACGTACGACGACACGGGGTTGCCGGGCAGGGCGAGCAGGGGGGTGTGGTCGGGGCCGATGGAGCCGAAGCCCTGGGGCTTGCCGGGCTGCATGGCGAGCTTGCGGAAGTCGATGCCGCCGCCCGCCTCGTCCTCGTCGCCGACGTACGACAGCGCCTCCTTGACGACGTCGTACGCCCCGACGCTGACGCCGCCGGTGGTGACCAGCAGGTCGGCGCGGATGAGCTGGTCCTCGACGGTGGACCGGAGGGTGTCGGCGTCGTCGGCGACGGCGCCCACCCGGTAGGCAATGGCACCCGCGTCCCGCGCGGCGGCGGTGAGGGCGAAGCTGTTGGAGTCGTAGATCTGGCCGTGGGCCAGTTCCTCGCCGGGCTGGACGAGTTCGCTGCCCGTGGACAGGACGACCACACGCGGGCGCGGGCGCACCCGGACGGTGCCCCGGCCGATGGCGGCGAGCAGCGCGATCTGCGGCGGGCCGAGGATCGTCCCGGCCTCCAGGGCGAGGTCCCCGGCCTTCACGTCGCCACCCTTGGCGCGCACGTGCGCGCGTGCCTCGGCGGGGCGGTGCACACGCACGTGCCCCTCGGAGCCCTCGGGGGCCGAGCTGCGCGCCCGCATGCCGCTCACCGGTCCCTCGCCGAGCCCGCCGTCGGTCCATTCGACGGGGACGACGGCCTCGGCGCCGGGCGGCAGCGGGGCGCCGGTCATGATGCGGGCCGCCTGGCCGGGTCCGACCCGGACCGGGTCGGCCGCCCCCGCCGCGACGTCCCCGACGACGTCCAGGACGGCCGGGAACTCCTCGCTCGCGCCCGCCACGTCCGCGACCCGCACCGCGTAGCCGTCCATGGAGCTGTTGTCGAACGGCGGCAGGGAGAGGGGCACCGTGATGTCGTCGACCAGGACGCAGCCCTGGGCGTCGAGCAGTTGCAGCTCGATGGGTTCGAGCGGACGGACCGTGGTGAGGATGTCGTCCAGGTGCTCGTCCACCGACCAGAGGTGGTCCGGTCCTGCGGGACGGGTCGCGGCGCTGCTCAACGTTGCTGCATCTCCTCGGCTACGTAACTGCGAAGCCAGGTCCGGAAGTCCGGGCCCAGGTCTTCACGTTCGCACGCCAGTCTGACAATGGCACGCAGGTAGTCGCCACGGTCGCCGGTGTCATAGCGGCGGCCCTGGAAGACGACACCGTGCACCGGGCCGCCGACCTTCTCGTCCTCGGTGAGCTGCTGGAGGGCGTCGGTGAGCTGGATCTCGCCGCCGCGGCCGGGCTCGGTCTTGCGGAGTATGTCGAAGATGTGCGGGTCGAGGACGTAACGGCCGATGATCGCGTAGCTCGACGGCGCGTCGGCCGGGTCGGGCTTCTCGACCAGGCCGGTCACCCGGACCACGTCGCCGTCGGCTGTGGCCTCCACGGCGGCGCAGCCGTAGAGGTGGATCTGCTCGGGGGCGACCTCCATGAGGGCGATCACGCTGCCGCCGTGCCGCTCCTGCACCTCGATCATGCGCTGGAGCAGCGGGTCGCGCGGGTCGATCAGGTCGTCACCCAGGAGGACGGCGAAGGGTTCGCGGCCGACGTGCGGGGCGGCGCACAGGACGGCGTGGCCGAGGCCCCTGGGGTCGCCCTGGCGCACGTAGTGCATGGTGGCCAGGTCGCTGGACTCCTGCACCTTCGCGAGCCGCTCGGCGTCGCCCTTCTTCCCGAGCGCCGACTCCAGCTCGTAGTTACGGTCGAAGTGGTCCTCGAGGGGACGCTTGTTGCGTCCGGTGATCATGAGGACGTCGTCGAGCCCCGCCGACACGGCCTCCTCGACCACGTACTGGATCGCCGGCTTGTCCACGACCGGCAGCATCTCCTTGGGAGTGGCCTTGGTGGCCGGCAGGAACCGGGTGCCGAGACCTGCTGCGGGGATGACAGCCTTGCTGATCCTGGGGTGCGACTGAGTCATGCCCGAACCTTATCCGGTGCCTTTGCGTGGAATATGTGGCTCCGGTTATTTGACTCTCATATGAGCACATTGTGAATGAGCCCACGGAGAAAGGCGCGAGAACGACCAGTGGAACACGACGGACGCACCGACGAGCCTGACAAGCGCACGTTGCGGCGGGAGTTCCTCGCGGTGAGGAACAGGTTGACGGCGGATGTCGTCCGGGAGGCGGGTGACACGCTGGCCGGACGCGCCCTGGAGCTGCCCGAACTCGCGGGCGCCCGCACGGTGGCGGCGTACGTCTCGGTCGGGTCCGAGCCCGGCACGGCCGCGCTGCTGGACGCGCTGCGCGCGCGGGGCGTCCGCGTCCTGCTCCCCGCACTCCTGCCCGACAACGACCTGGACTGGGGCGAGTACGCCGGTTCGGGCTCGCTCGCGCGGATCCGGCACGGCGGAAAGATGGCCCTGTTCGAGCCCTCGGGCGAGCGGCTCGGACCGGACGCGGTGACCGCTGCGGACGTGGTCCTGCTGCCCGGGCTCGCGGTGGACGCGCGCGGGGTGCGCCTGGGGCGCGGCGGAGGGTCGTACGACCGGGTGCTCGCCCGTCTCGGGCGCGCGGGCGCCCGTCCCGCCCTCGTGGTGCTGCTGTACGACACGGAGGTCGTCGCGCACGTCCCGGCGGAGCCGCACGACCGGCCGGTGCACGCGGTGGTGACGCCGTCGATGTGAAGGCCGTGGCTCACGGTTTGAGGACGAGGGTGTCGCTCGTGCTCCCGTCGACCGCCTTGTCCGTGAACGACCAGGGCAGCAGCTCGCCCTTGGCCCACTTGCCGGTCTGGTCGACGTAGTGGGCGCTGTAGGCGTGCCCGGAGGCGCCGGTCAGGTTGATCCACCGGGACTTGTCGAGGTCCTTGAGGTTGACCACCATCCGCATGGACGGCACCCAGACCACGCCGTAGCCGCCGGCCGCGTTCCAGCCGGACGCGTTGACGGTCGCCTCGCCGCCGCTGAGCTTCCAGGGGCCGCGGTTGAGGACGTACTGCAGGAATCCGGGGCCCTCGGTGCCGAGCGTCTGGTTCTTCAGGAACAGCCGGTGCAGCCGGCCCCAGCTCCAGGAGTCGATGTCCTTGCCGAGCTTGGCGGTCAGCTCCCAGCGGGCGTCGACCATGGCGCGCTCGAAGAGCTGGTCCATGTTGTCGGCCTTCTTGCGGTCACCCGCCCCGGCCGGGGTCTTCCACCAGTCGCTGTCCGGCTTCTCCATGAGGGTGCGGACCACCTCGAACCAGCGGTCGCCGCCGTCCGGCTGGGCCTGGTCGGCGTCGCGCTCGCCGCACTCGCGCACCTTGGCGTCGTCGTCGACCGGACCGGTGCTGTCGATCTTGTCGACCCACAGGCACTGGCCCTTGACCCGCAGCTCCTTGGGCAGCTTGTTGCCGAAGGCGAGCTTGAGGATGTTGCGCCAGACCGCGTTGAAGTAGGCGGCCGCGGCGGAGTCGGCGTCCTGGGTGTAGTCCCAGCCCTCCAGGAGCTTCTGCGCCTGGCGGACGTCCTTGTCGTCGACGTCGATCTTCAGCAGCTTGGGCACGAGCAGCTTGGCGATGTCGCTGCTGTTGTCCAGCTGCATCTGGCGCATGTCGTCGGTGGAGATCTTGCCGCCGTCCTTGATCTTCGACTCGATCAGGTCGGTGATGCGCTGGCTGCGGGTGCCGTAGCCCCAGTCCGTGGTGAGCGTGTAGGGGTACTTGTCCGGGTCGACCACGGCCTGGTTGGCGGTGACGATGTAGCCGCGCGCGGGGTTGTACTCGTAGGGCAGCTCGTTCTTCTTGATGAAGCCGGTCCAGCGGTACTTGGAGTCCCAGCCGGGAGCCGGGATCGAGCCGTCGTCCGCCGAGGAGCGCGTGGGGATCTTCCCGGGCAGGGTGTAGCCGATGTGCCCGGCGGTGTCGGCGTAGACGAGGTTCTGCGAGGGCACGTCGAACAGGGCGGCGGCGGAGCGGAAGTCGCTCCAGCCGGCTGCCTTGTCGAGGGCGAACACCGCGTCCATGGAGGTGCCCGGGTCGAGCGCCGTCCACCTCAGGGCGATGCCGTAGCCTTCACCGCGGTCGGGCGCGGCCGTGTTGACCGCGGCCTTCCTGCCGACCTGGACGAGTTCGTCGTCGCGGTCGGACAGCAGCGGCATCCCGTCGGCGGTCTGGCGCACGACGATGGTCTTGGACTTGCCCCCGGCGACCTCGATGGTCTCCTGCCGGTTCTTGAAGGGCCGCACCTTGCCGTCGTACAGGTAGCCGTTCGCGGTGACCTTCTCCAGGTAGAGGTCGGTGACGTCGACCCCGGAGTTGGTCATGCCCCAGGCGATGTCGGCGTTGTGGCCGATGATCACACCGGGCATCCCGGCGAACGTGTAGCCGGCCACGTCGTACTGGCACTTGCTGGAGACGGCCCGGCAGTGCAGGCCCATCTGGTACCAGACGGAGGGCAGCGACGCCGACAGGTGCGGGTCGTTGGCGAGCAGCGGCTTCTTGGTGATCGTGTACTTGCCGGAGACGACCCAGGAGTTGGAGCCGATGCCCTGGCCGTTCACGCCGACGGCGGTCGGCACGTCGTCCAGGACCTTGTAGAGGCCCGCGAGCTGGCTGGTGAGGGCCGAATTCGACGAGGTCGAGGTCGAGGAGCCGGAGCCGGACGACGTGGTGCCGGTGGAGCCCGTCGTGCCGGTCGTGCCCGTGGTCCCGGTGGTGCCCGTCGTGCCCGTGGAGCCGGTCGTGCCCGTGGCGCCGCTCTGCTGGAAGGAGTGGGTCAGCTCGCTGTACTGGCCCTCCTGCACGATCGGCTTGTGGCGGCCGTACGAGTACCGCGGGTACAGGTCCTGGATCTGCTGCGGGCCGAGGCGGCTGGTCATCAGCGCGCGGTCGACCTCGTCCTGCATGTTGCCGCGCAGGTCCCAGGCCATCGCCTTCAGCCAGGAGACGGAGTCGACCGGAGTCCACTGCTGCGGCTTGTAGTCGTTGGTCAGGCCCAGCGCCGCGTACTCCAGGGAGATGTCCTTGCCGCTCCTGCCCTTGAGGTAGGCGTTGACGCCCTTGGCGTAGGCCCGCAGGTACGCCTTGGTGGAGGACGACAGCTTGGTGTCGTACTCCTGCCTGGCGATGCGGTCCCAGCCCAGGGTGCGCAGGAACTCGTCGTTCTTGACCTGGCCCTTGCCGAACATCTCCGACAGGCGCCCGGAGGTCATGTGCCGGCGCACGTCCATCTCGTAGAACCGGTCCTGCGCCTGGACGTAGCCCTGGGCCATGAACAGGTCCGCGTCGGAGGAGGCGTAGATCTGCGGGATGCCGTTGCCGTCCCGCTTCACGTCGACGGGACCGGAGAGGCCGTCGAGCGTGATCGAGCCCTGGGTCTGCGGGAAGGAGGCACGGACGGTGCTGATCGACCAGTACGCCCCGTAGGCGACGCCTCCGACGAGGGCCAGGACCAGGACCAGCACGAGGAGTCGGGCTTTGCGCCCCTTCTTCCTGCCGGACTTGACGGGCGTGGCACCGGTCGTGGCGGTGTCACCCGTTGTGGCGGTGGTGTTGGGGGGCATCGCTGTCCTTGCTGTCCTAACGCGAGCGGCAGGTCGGGCTGTGACTTTGAATGAGCGCTGGGAGCAACCATAGGCGCAGGGCCCTGTGCCGCTTGACGCGGAGTCGGGAACCAGCGCGCACGAGCGTTCGATCTTGCCCCGCGGAGCGTCAAGAAAGCGTCAAGAATTAGGTAAGGTAACGAAGTACTTGGGTGCGGTGCGCCGCAGCCTCGGGTCTTGTGTACGCGAGCCCGCGCGTGCCCCGCGCGTGCCAAGGAAGGGAACCGCCGCTGACTGTCCACCACCTCAACCAGCTCCTGCTCGTCTGCTCCCTCGTCCTGCTCGTCGCCGTCGCGGCGGTCCGGGTCTCCTCCCGCAGCGGGCTCCCCAGCCTGCTCGTCTACCTGGGGATCGGCGTCCTCATGGGCCAGGACGGCATCGGCCACATCCACTTCAACAGCGCCGAAGTGACCCAGGTGATGGGCTACGCGGCCCTGGTCGTGATCCTCGCCGAGGGTGGTCTGGGCACGAAGTGGAAGGAGGTCCGGCCGGTCCTGTCGTCCGCCTCGGTCCTGGCCACGGTGGGAGTCGCGGTCAGCGTCGGCGTCACGGCGGTGGGCGCCCACTGTCTGATCGGGCTGGAATGGCGGCAGGCCCTCATCGTCGGGGCCGTGGTCTCGTCCACGGACGCGGCAGCGGTCTTCTCCGTGCTGCGGCGCATTCCCCTCCCCGCGCGCGTGACGGGCACCCTGGAGGCGGAGTCCGGCTTCAACGACGCTCCGGTCGTCATCCTGGTCGTCGCCTTCTCCCAGGCGGGCCCGGTCGAGCACTGGTACACCCTGGTCGGCGAGATAGCCCTTGAGCTGGCCATCGGAGCGGCCGTCGGGCTCGCGGTGGGCTGGATCGGGTCCTGGGCGCTGCGGCACGTGGCACTGCCCGCCTCGGGTCTGTACCCCATCGCCGTGATGGCCATCGCCGTCACCGCGTACGCCGACGGCGCCCTGGCGCACGGCAGCGGCTTCCTCGCCGTCTACCTGGCCTCGATGGTGCTCGGCAACGCCAAGCTGCCGCACTGGCCCGCCACCCGCGGCTTCGCCGAGGGGCTCGGCTGGATCGCCCAGATCGGCATGTTCGTCGTGCTCGGCCTGCTGGTCACGCCGCACGAGCTGGGCGACGACATCCTGCCCGCGCTGGTCATCGGGCTGGTACTGACCATGGTGGCGCGTCCGCTCAGCGTGGTCCTCAGCCTGGCCCCGTTCCGGGTGCGCTGGCAGGAGCAGGTCCTGATGTCGTGGGCGGGGCTGCGCGGCGCCGTGCCCATCATCCTGGCGACCATCCCCATGGTGAACGGGGTCGCGGGCAGCCGGCGCATCTTCAACATCGTCTTCGTGCTGGTCGTCGTCTACACCCTCATCCAGGGTCCGACGCTGCCCTGGCTGGCCCGCAAGCTGCGGCTGGGCGAGCAGGGCGAGGCGTCCGACCTCGGCATCGAGTCGGCGCCGCTCGAGCGGCTGCGCGGGCACCTGCTGTCCGTGTCGCTCCCCGAGGGCTCCCGGATGAACGGCGTCGAGGTCAACGAGCTGCGGCTGCCGTCCGGAGCCGCCGTCACGCTGGTCGTCCGGGAGGGGAAATCGTTCGTTCCGCTGCCCACGACGGTGCTGCGCAACGGCGACGAGCTCCTCGTGGTCGCCACCGACCCGGTCCGCGACGCCGCGGAACGGCGGCTGCGCGCCGTGGCCCACGGCGGCAAGCTGGCCGACTGGCTGGGGACGAGCGGGGCGAGCTCACGCTGAGGGCGCCCACGCTGCCATCCCCAGGCGAACGCCCGCCGGGGTGCGCCTTTTCACAGGGGCACAAGGTCTTGATCCCTGTAGTATGAAGGCGCACCCTGATCGAACCAACTCTGCCTGACGCAGAGCTGGCGCGACCGTATGGCGGCCGGAACGCCCTCCGCAGTGGCACCGGTATCTACCGCATCCGCGCAAGAGGACAGCTCTCGGCGCCCCCCGCACGGGCGCGCTACCAGGCGGTAGAAAGGCACGGGCCGTGGCGTCCACGGTCACCAGCGAGGCGACGGAGAACCCGTCGTCCTCCTCCCGGCCGGGCTACGGACAGCTGCTGCGCACCCGCGGCGCCTGGACGTTCCTGCTCCCCGGCTTCGCGGCACGTCAGCCGTTCGCGATGCTCACCATCTCCATCGTGCTGCTCGTGCAGCACACCACCGGCTCGTACGGCGCCGCCGGCGCGGCCGCGGCCGCCACCGGCGTGTCCATGGCGCTGTTCGCGCCCTACAGCGGCCGGCTGGCCGACCGCTACGGGCAGCGCGCCGTCCTGGTCCCCGGGATCCTGGTGCACGCGCTCTCCGGCCTCTCCCTCACGGCGCTCGCGCTGGCGCACGCACCGCTGTGGGCGCTGTTCGCGGCCGCCGTCCCGACCGGCGCCTCGGTGCCGCAGGTCGGCCCCATGGTGCGCGCCCGCTGGGGCGTCAGGCTCCAGGGCTCGCCCCTGATGAGCACCGCCGCCGCCTTCGAGTCCGTCACGGACGAGCTGACCTTCGTCTTCGGGCCGCTGCTGGCGACCGCGCTGTGCACGACGGTGACCCCGTCCGCCGGCCTGGTGACCGAGGCCGCGCTCACCCTGGTCGGCGGTCTGCTGTTCGCGGCGCAGAAGAGCACGCAGCCGCCGGTGACCTCCGCGGAGGGCGGCCACGCGCGCGTGGAGCACGGCTCCGCGCTGCGCGTCCCGGGCGTGCGGGTCCTGGTCGTGACGTTCCTCGGCATCGGGTCGGTCTTCGGCGGCATGCAGGTGTCGCTGGCCGCGTTCACCGAGTCGATCGGCGAGCCCGGCCTGAACGGCGTCCTGTACGGCGTCTTCGCCGCGGGCAACATGCTCTCCGGCGTCGCCTGCGGCGCCATCGCCTGGAAGGCCGCCCCGCAGCGGCGCCTGGTCGTCGGCTACACGGCGCTCGCACTGACCGCCGCCGCGCTGTGGACGGCGCACTCGGTCCTGCTGCTGGCCGGTCTCGGCCTGCTGGTCGGCATGTGCATCGCGCCGGCCCTGATCACCGGCTACACCCTGGTCGAGGGCCTGGTCCCGGCCGGGGCCCGCACCGAGGCGTTCACCTGGCTGACCGGCGCCGTGGCGCTGGGCCAGGCGGCCGCCGTCACGGTCGCCGGACAGCTGGAGGACCGGCTGTGGGGCGGCGCCGGATTCCTGGTGCCGATGGCCGGCACCCTGCTCGCGCTGGCCACCCTCGTGGCCCTGCGCTCGCGGCTGGTCGCCCCCGCCCGGAACCGGACCGTCGCGCGTGGCGTCGGTCACCGCGTGCCGGTGACGGTGGACTGATTCCCCGGAATACGTCACTATGGATCGTCGTTAGCACTCATCGAGTGAGAGTGCCAGGAGGAAGACAGTGCCGACCTACCAGTACCAGTGCACCGAGTGCGGCGAGGGCCTCGAGGCGGTGCAGAAGTTCACCGACGACGCCCTGACCGAGTGCCCCAACTGCGGTGGCCGCCTGAAGAAGGTGTTCTCCGCCGTCGGCATCGTCTTCAAGGGCTCCGGCTTCTACCGCAACGACTCCCGCGGCTCCTCGTCGAGCAGCAGCCCGGCCTCCAAGCCGGCCGGCTCGTCGTCGTCCGACTCCAAGTCGTCGTCCTCGTCGACCGCCTCGACGTCGTCGTCGAGCTCGTCGTCCTCGTCGTCGAGTTCGTCCAGCAGCTCCGCGGCCTGACACCTGGCTTCCCGGGCCCCGCCGTCGCACGACGGCGGGGCCTGAGCCCTACCCGGGCGCGCCTCCCCGCCGGTCCGGCGGGCGACTAGTGTGCTCGTCATGGCGAACGCAGAGATCGGCGTGATCGGGGGCTCGGGTTTCTACTCGTTCCTCGACGACGTGACCGAGGTCCAGGTGGACACCCCCTACGGGCAGCCCAGCGACTCCCTCTTCCTCGGCGAGATCGCCGGCCGGCGGGTCGCCTTCCTGCCCCGGCACGGCCGCGGCCACCACCTGCCACCGCACCGCATCAACTACCGCGCCAACCTCTGGGCCCTGCGCTCGGTCGGCGTCCGGCAGGTCCTCGGCCCCTGCGCGGTGGGCGGGCTGCGCCCCGAGTACGGCCCGGGCACCCTGCTCGTGCCCGACCAGTTCGCGGACCGCACGAAGTCCCGGCCGGGGACCTACTTCGACGGCCTCCCGCTGCCCGACGGCACGGTGCCGCACGTGGTGCACGTGTCCATGGCCGACCCCTACTGCCCCACCGGGCGGGCCGCCGCGCTGAAGGCGGCCCGCGGACGGGACTGGGAGCCGGTCGACGGCGGCACGCTGGTCGTGGTCGAGGGGCCGCGCTTCTCGACCCGCGCCGAATCGCTCTGGCATCGGGCTCAGGGCTGGTCGGTGGTGGGCATGACCGGCCACCCCGAGGCGGCGCTCGCCCGTGAGCTGGAACTCTGCTACACCTCGCTGACCCTGGTCACCGACCTGGACGCGGGCGCCGAGACCGGCGAGGGCGTCTCGCACGAGGAGGTGCTGCGGGTGTTCGCGGCGAACGTGGACCGGCTGCGGGGTGTGTTGTTCGACGCGGTGGCGGCACTGCCGGAGACCGGGGCGCGGGACTGCCTGTGCGGGAACGCGCTCGGCGGGATGGACCCGGGCTTCCCCCTGCCGTAACCAGGGCTGTACCCACCGACGGGGTTCACCGGTTCGGGGGGCGGGGTTTTCCACAAGCGGTGGGTTGTGCACGGGCTCCGGCGGGGATCGGCGCGAGGCGCCATCGTGGCAGGGCAAGCCCAGGCCCTCGTCGCAGGTGGTGGCTCCCCATGCCCTTGAGCTCGTCCTCCCCTACACCTCACTCCCCCTCGCCCGCTCTCTCGCCCGCTCCTTCCCCCGCTCACGGTTCCGCTCCGTTCCGTCTCCCGCGTCCGCCGGGCACCGACGCCCCGGCGACCTGCGAGGTCCCGCCGTTCGGTCCGGTGCGTGTGCGTGGTACGCGCTACCGGTTGCAGCGGCTGGCGCACCGGCGCGGGCGCGCTCTGGCGGCCGGCCTCGCCGTGACCGCCGCCGCGCTCGTCGCGGCGGGTCCGCGGACCGGCGCGCCGCCGCACCACTCCGCCCGTGCCCCCGGCCACCCGGCAGCGGAACCTCCGCGCCGACTCCACCGGGCGGTGGACGTGGTGACGGCGCCGGTGCGGATCGCCGACGCCGCCACCGTCCGGCTGCTACGGCCCGGCGACCGGGTCGACGTCATCGCCGCCGAGGACCCCTCGACCGGGGGCGATGCCCGGGTGCTGGCGCGTGGCGTGCGGGTGAGAGAGGTGCCGGAACCCCTGGAGGGCTTGGAGGGGAGCGGGGCGCTGGTCGTGCTCACGGTGCCGCGCGGCTCGGCGGCCCGGCTCGTCGGCGCGAGTGCCACGGCACGGCTCGCGGTGACGCTGTGCTGACCGCCCCTGCCCGTTCGCACGGCGACTCGCCGCACTGTCGCCCGATCGAGCACGGAAATTCGACAGGATGGCGGCATGGTGGCGTAGGTTGCGGAGCGTTTCGTTCCACAGCCTGTGCATATGAGGAGAGTCCCCGAGGTGAGCGCGAAGCAGGAACCGAGCGTCTGGCAGGGCTTCAAGGCCTTCCTGATGCGCGGGAACGTCGTCGATCTGGCAGTCGCGGTGGTCATCGGCGCCGCCTTCACGAACATCGTCAACTCGATCGTGAAGGGGCTCATCAACCCGCTGGTCGGAGCGATCGGCACGCAGAACCTGGACCACTACAGCTCCTGCCTGAAGGCACCGTGCCCCCTGAACGCGGACGGGTCGGCCAAGAGCGGTGTGCTGATCATGTGGGGCTCGGTCCTCGGCGCCACGCTGACCTTCGTGATCACCGCGGCCGTCGTGTACTTCCTGATGGTCCTGCCGATGTCGAAGTACCTGGCGCGGCAGGAGGCCCGCAAGAGGGCGCGCATGGGCGCGCAGGAGGTCATGGAGGTGACCGAGCTGGAGGTCCTGAAGGAGATCCGCGACGCGCTGCTCGCGCAGCGCGGTACGGAGCGCGACACCCGCTAGCGGTGCCGCCTCGTGCGGCTCAGATGTGGTGGGGCGGCTTCTCGTCGAGGAAGCGCTTGAGGTCGGCGGCGCTGTCCCGGCCGTCCGGGCGCTCGCCCCACCCACGGTCGGTGTCGTCCGAGGACTGCTGGCTCAGCGGGTCGTCGAAGACCAGCGCCGTCTTCGGGTCGCGCGGCTCGGGGGCGGGGGCTGTACTCATGCGTCAAGGGTACGGCGCGGGCCCGGACGGCCCGCCCAGCCCTTGTGAACGCGTTCACAAGATTTCACCGGGGATTTCTGCTGTGCTGGGAGGCATGACGTCGAGTTCCGCTCCGGCGCCCGCCTCACCGGGCGCGCAGTCCGACGGACCGCTGCGGCGGCTCACCGCGCGCGGCCGGCAGGAGGCGCACCGCGTCTCCTCACCGCTCGAACTCCTCTTCGACCTGTGTTTCGTCGTGGCCATCGCCCAGGCCGGCGCGCAGCTCGTGCACGCCGTGGCCGAGGGGCACGCGGGCGAGGGCATCCTGAACTACGCGCTGGTGTTCTTCGCCATCTGGTGGGCGTGGATGAACTTCACCTGGTTCGCCTCGGCGTACGACAACGACGACGCGCTCTACCGGGTCGTCACCCTGGTCCAGATCGCCGGCGTGCTGGTGCTGGCCGCCGGTGTCTCGCGGGCGTTCCAGCAGCACGACTACCTGGTGGTCTGGCTCGGGTACGTGATCATGCGGCTGGCGATGGTCGCGCAGTGGCTGAGAGCGGCGCGGTCGGCCGAGGGGGCGGAGCGGACCGCCGCGGTCAGATACGCGGGCGGTGTGCTGCTGTGCCAGGTCGGCTGGCTGGGGCTGGTCCTGCTGCCCGGTCCCGCCCGGGTCTGTGCGTTCCTGGTGATGGCGGTCGTGGAGCTGTGCGTGCCACTGTTCGCGGAGCGCGACCACCAGACGTCCTGGCATCCGCACCACATCGCCGAGCGGTACGGGCTGTTCACCATCATCGTGCTGGGCGAGACGATCGCCGCGGCGACGGTCGCCGTGAAGTCGGCGGTGGACGAGCACGACGCGCTGGGCGAGCTGCTGCCGATCGCGGCGGGCGGCCTGCTGATCGTCTTCTCGGCCTGGTGGATCTACTTCGTGGTGCCCATCCATGTTCATCTGCGTTCCAACGCGCAGGCCTTCCTGTGGGGTTACGGCCACTATCTGATCTTCGCGTCGGCCGCCGCGATCGGCGCGGGCCTGGAGGTGGCGGTGGAGCAAGCGGTCGGCAAGGCGCACATTCCGACGCCGGCCGCCTCGGCGGCGGTGACCCTGCCGACGGCGCTGTACCTGCTGACGGTGTGGGTGCTGCACTCGCGGCACTTCAAGGTGGGCATCGCCCAGCAGCTGGTGCTTCCCGTGACGGCACTGGTGGTGGTCTGCTGCACCTTCCTGGGCGCGTGGGCGGTCCTGGCGGCGGGGCTGGTGTCGGCGGCGGCGGTGGCCGTCGGGGTCACGCTGACGGCTCGCGGGGCCTTCCCTCGACAGGGCGCGGAGGCGACGGAGACCGCCCGCTGAACTCCCCTGCGCCTAGGGCCTGTTGTGAAAGTGGTCCTCTGCCGTGCGACGCCCGGCACGCCGCGCGGCCGCCCTCCGGGCGACGAGGCCACTTTCGCAACAGGCCCTAGCGGGGGTGGGCCAGACTGGCCCCATGACAGTTGACGCTTTGACGGATGTCGCCGGGTTGCGGGTGGGCCACTCCACCCGCACCGGGGAGGGCCGGCTCACCGGCACCACGGTCGTCCTCGCGCCGGAGGGCGGCGCCGTCGCCGCGGTGGACGTGCGCGGAGGCGGCCCCGGCACCAAGGAGACCGACGCCCTCGACCCGCGCAACGTGGTGCAGCGGGTGGACGCGGTCGTGCTGACCGGCGGCAGCGCGTACGGGCTCGACGCGGCGTCCGGTGTCATGGCCTGGCTGGAGGAGCGGGGGCGCGGGGTGCGGGTCGGGCCCGGTCCGGCGCACGTCGTACCGGTGGTCCCCGCCGCGTGCGTCTTCGACCTGGGGCGCGGTGGCGACTTCCGCGCCCGGCCGGACGCGGCGACGGGACGCGCGGCGGTGGAGGACGCGGCGGCCGGCGCACCGGGCGCGCCGGTGCCCGAGGGGTGCGTGGGCGCGGGCACGGGCGCGGTGGCGGGGCGGCTCAAGGGCGGGGTGGGCACCGCGAGCACGGTCCTCGGCTCGGGTGTCACGGTGGCGGCCCTGGTGGTCGTGAACTCCGCGGGCGCGGTGGCCGACCCGGAGACCGGCGCGCTGTACGGGGAGTTCTTCCAGGGCCGGGTGACCTACCCGGAGCGGGGCGTGCACGAGGCCGCGCGCCGGCGCCTCGACGAGGTGGCCTCCCGGAATCCGCTCCCGCCGCTGAACACGACGCTCGCGGTGGTGGCGACCGACGCCGACCTCACGAAGGCGCAGGCGCAGAAGATGGCGGGCACGGCGCACGACGGCATCGCGCGCGCCGTACGGCCGGTGCACCTGCTGCACGACGGCGACACGGTGTTCGCGCTGGCGACGGGGACACGGCCGCTCGGCACCACCGACCCGTCGGCGCTCAACGCGATTCTGGCGGCGGGCGCGGACCTGGTGACCCGCGCGATCGTCCGTGCCGTGCGCGCCGCCGAGCCGGTCGAGGGACCGGGCGGAGCGTGGCCGTCGTACCGGGAGCTGTACGGCGGCGGCCGGTAGACCAGGGGTGAAAGGACCCGAAGGGGTCCTGATTGTCGCGGTTCTGTCACGCAACGGCGTTCTCGGGCCCGAGGTGGAACCTCCCCCCGGGCCGCACCCCTCTCTTCCCACGCACTGGAGCGGACCACGCACATCACACGAACCTGGAGCAGCCCGTGACTACGCCGGACCTCGCAGCGCGGCGCGCACTGCTGGCTTCTGCCGCCCTGATGGTCGGCGCCCTCACCCTGACCGCCTGCGGCGGCGACGCCAACGCCACCGACGACACCGGCAAGGGCGGCGGCAAGTCGTCGCGGACTTCGGCGGCCACGATCACGATCTCGGCCAAGGACGGTGCGACGAACGCGTCCGTCAACGCCACCGGCGTGAAGGTGAGCGGCGGGAAGCTGACGGCCGTGAAGATGACCGTGGCGGGATCCGGGCAGGCGGTGCCGGGTGCGATATCGGCCGACGGCGGGAGCTGGAAGCCGAAGGGGCAGCTGGAGCGCGGGACGAAGTACGAGATCGACGCGACCGCGAAGGACGCAGCGGGACACACCGCGGCGGCCAACTCCATCTTCACCACCGTCACCTCGGCGAACAGCTTCATCGGCACCTACACGCCGGACAACGGCACCACCGTCGGCGTGGGCATGCCGGTGTCGTTCACCTTCGACAAGTCCATCACCGACAGGAAGGCCGTGCAGTCGCACATCACGGTCGGCACCAGCAGTGGCCAGCAGGTGGTCGGGCACTGGTTCGGGGACCGGCGGCTGGACTTCCGGCCGCGGGAGTACTGGAAGGCCGGCTCCAAGGTCACGATGAGGATCGACCTGGACGGCGTCCGGGGCGCGAACGGCGTCTACGGGGTGCAGAAGAAGACGGTGTCGTTCACGGTCGGGCGCGCGCAGGTCTCCACGGTCGACGCCGGCACCCAGACCATGACGGTGGTGCGGGACGGCCGGACGGTCAAGACGGTGCCGATCTCCGCGGGCAGCGCGCAGCACACCACGTACAACGGGCAGATGGTGATCTCCGAGAAGTTCACGCAGACCCGGATGAACGGCTCGACGGTCGGCTTCGGCGGGGAGTACGACATCTCGGACGTGCCGCACGCGATGCGCCTGACCTCGTCCGGCACCTTCATCCACGGGAACTACTGGTACGACAAGGGCAACCCGCCCTTCGGCCGGGAGGGCACCAGCCACGGCTGTGTGGGCCTGGCGGACGTGCGGGGCGCGCAGGGCGCCACGACGGCCAAGTGGTTCTACGACAACTCGCTCGTCGGGGACGTCGTGGTCGTGAAGAACTCCCCGGACAAGACGGTCTCGCCGGACAACGGGCTCAACGGCTGGAACATGGCGTGGAGCGCCTGGACCGCGGGAAGTGCCGTCTGATCGCCGGGTTTTGACGGTACGTGGGGCCGCGCGGAAATTTTTCGCGCGGCCCGCGCGTTTTCCGGGCATACGTTTTCTCGGTTCGGGGACATGATGTCCGACCGAGGGGCTACGGTATGCACCCACTAGGTGACATGCAGCAACGCCGGGAGAAACCTTGAGCGTTCCGTACGAGACGGCAGCGTACGAACCAGCCGAGTCGCCCGAGTCTCCGGAGGAGCACCTCGCGCGGCTTCTCGGCCGTGCCCTGAACTCCTTCGAGCTGCCCGACGAGGTGATAAGGCGGCTCGACTGCGCGCTGGCGCACGACAGCTGCCTGCTCTCCGCCCACCACAGCGCGGGACTGCACCGCGAGACGTACCGGCACACCTGGCTGCTGGCGGACGGCTCGCCGGTGACCCTGTGGGAGCTGGTGCACAACACCGCCCCGGGCGGCGACGCCCAGCACGAGGTGTACGTGGACGAGGAGGAGCTGTACGCGGCCACCACCCGGCTCCCGCTGCCGCCGGAGGCACCGGACTTCGAGTTGCCGGCGCTGACCCAGTTGTGGGCGGTCCCCGAGCCCCGGCACGTCTACGCGCCGGACGGTTCCGCGGACCACGCCCGCCGGCTGCTGCGCCGCGCGGAGAACCAGGATCGGCCGGGTGAGGAGACGGCGGCGCTGCTGGCGACGGCGGCCGCGCACCAGATCACCCAGGCGTTCGGCCGGCCCGGACGGTCCGCCCGGGCCGGGCTGAGCTTCGCGCTGTACGAGCACGCGTTCCTGCTGCCGGACGGCCGGGAGATCTCGCTGTGGGAGGTCGAGCACACGGCGACCCCGGACGGACGGCACATGTGCGAGGTCTACGCGACGGAGGACGCGGCCCGGGACGCCATGGACCGGCGCGCGGCCCGGCATGCCTAGCCTTTTGCGATCGGGCCGCGCCTCTTCAGGGGCGGCCGACCGGTCAGCAGTCGTGCGGTCGGCGGGCGTCCGATCACGGGCCTGCGGTCGGCGGGCGTGCGGTCAGCGGGCGCCGAGTCGGCGTACCAGGCCCGCGAAGGCGTCCTGTTCGGCCGGGGTCAGTTCGACCGACTCCCGGGCGGGGCCGGCCTGGGGCTGTTCCGGCAGGGCCGGCAGTACGGCCGCGGCATGCCATTCGGCGACGGCCTCGACACGGGCGCGTCGCAGCAGGCGCATCACCACGACGGCCCAGGCCAGCCCGGCCACGGTGAGCGCGGTCAGGCCGATCAGCTGAAGAGTCGAGACGTGCTCAGGCATACGCCCCAGTACACACCACGGTCCGGGACTTCGGTCCCGGACCGTGACGTATCTCGCAGGTGCCGTGAACAACTCACAGCACACCAAAGGGACAAGAGGGGGACGGTGCCCGTCAGGCGACCACCGTGTGCTTCGCCTCCCTCGCCGCCGCGGCCGATCCCGCCTCGGGGTCGGCGGCCGTGGCCTCGGGGTCCTGTTTGCGCATGCCCTTGAGGACGACGACCAGGGCGGTGGTGACGCAGACGCCGGCCGCGATGGCGATCAGGTAGAAGAACGGGTTGCCGATCAGCGGGACCACGAAGATGCCGCCGTGCGGGGCACGCAGGGTGGCGCCGAAGGTCATCGACAGGGCGCCGGTGAGGGCGCCGCCCACCATGGCGGAGGGGATGACCCGCAGCGGGTCGGCGGCGGCGAACGGGATGGCGCCCTCGGAGATGAAGGAGGCGCCCAGCACCCAGGCGGCCTTGCCGTTCTCGCGCTCGGTCTGGGTGAAGAGGCGGCCGCGGACGGTCGTGGCCAGGGCCATCGCCAGCGGCGGGACCATGCCGGCCGCCATCACCGCGGCCATGATCTTCATCGCGGAGCCGCTCGGGCTGGCGACCGCGATGCCGGCGGTGGCGAAGGTGTAGGCGACCTTGTTGACCGGACCGCCGAGGTCGAAGCACATCATCAGGCCGAGCAGCGCGCCGAGGAGGATCGCGTTGGTGCCGGTGAGGCCGTTCAGCCAGTCGGTCATGCCCTTCTGGGCGGAGGCGATGGGCTTGCCGATCACGACGAACATCAGGAACCCGACGATCGCCGAGGAGATCAACGGGATCACCACCACCGGCATGATGCCGCGCAGGGCCGTCGGGATGCGCACCCGCTGGATCGCCATCACCACCCCGCCTGCGACCAGACCTGCCACCAGGCCGCCCAGGAAACCGGCGTTGATGGTGAGGGCGATCGCGCCGCCGACGAAGCCGGGGACGAGTCCGGGGCGGTCGGCCATGCCGTAGGCGATGTACCCGGCCAGGACCGGGACCAGGAACCCGAAGGACACGATGCCGATCTGGTACAGCAGCGCGCCCCAGCTGTCGGCCTGGGTCCACAGGAAGTGGTCCATCACCGAAGGCGCCTTGTTGACCGTGTAGCCGCCGATCGCGAAGCCGAGGGCGATCAGCAGACCGCCCGCCGCGACGAACGGGACCATGTAACTCACGCCGCTCATCAGCCACTTGCGCAGCTTGGTGCCGTAGCCCTCGGTGGAGTCGCCGGACCGCTCGACGGGGGTGGCGGGTGCCGTGCCCGAGGTGGCCTCGCCGCGCTCCGCCTTGCCGCGCACCTCGCCGATCAGCTCGGCGGCGCGGCTGATGCCCGCCTTCACCCCGACGTCGACCGTCGGCTTGCCCGCGAAGCGGTCCTTGTCCCGTACGGGGACGTCGTGCGCGAAGATCACGCCGTCCGCCGCCGCGATCACCGCCGGGTCGAGCCGGGTGAAGCCCGCCGAGCCCTGCGTCTCGACGACGACCTCGACGCCGGCCTCACGGCCCGCGTTCTCCAGGGACTCGGCCGCCATGTAGGTGTGGGCGATGCCGGTCGGGCAGGAGGTGACGGCGACGACGCGGAACGGCCGCTCACCGGCATCTGACCCACCGGCGGCACCCACCGCGGCGTCGGCCGTGGCATCAGCGGGCTCGGCGGCCGCGGGGCCCGGAACCGCTGCCGGTGCCGGAGCCGCTGCGGCCGCGTCCTGCGCGGTGCTGCCCGCCGCGGCGTCGGCGGAGGCCGCCCCCGACGCCGCGGCGGTGCCTTCCCCGGCGCCCTCGGCCGCTGCGGCGGGCGCCTCCTCCCCGCGGATCAGCGCGGCCGCGGTCGGCGCGTCCTCCGCCGACCGCAGCGCGTCCGTGAACTCGGCGTTCATCAGCTGCCGGGCCAGGGAGGAGAGGATCGTCAGGTGCGCGTCGTCGGCACCGGCCGGGGCCGCGATCAGGAAGATCAGGTCGGCCGGACCGTCGGGGGCGCCGAAGTCGATCCCGTCGGAGCTGCGGCCGAAGCCGAGCGTCGGCTCGGTGACGTGGGTGCTGCGGCAGTGCGGGATGCCGATGCCGCCGTCCAGGCCGGTCGGCATCTGCGCCTCGCGGGCGGCGACGTCGGCGAGGAAGCCCTCCAGGTCGGTCACCCGGCCCAGGCTCACCATGCGCTCGGCGAGGGCGCGCGCCGCCGCTTCCTTGGTGTCGGCGGACAGGTCGAGATCGACCAGGTCCGCGGTGATCATGTCGCTCATCGCGGGCTCCTATGCACGCGTATCGCCCGGGGGATGGGGTGGGCGAGGGT
>NZ_JAJSZC010000091.1:6616-28914 GCF_036815105.1 Streptomyces sp. IBSBF 3136 | reverse complement strand
GCCGTGGGCGGCGGGACGGGTCCCGGCGAGGGCGTCCGTGCGGCGTTCTGCCGCGCGGACGGGGGTCTGCCGGGGTCACGGGTCACGCCGCCCACGGCCGGGACCGGGACCGGCGGGCGACACTGCCCGCGGTACCGGGGCCGGGCCGGCGGCACCGTCGCCGTCGGCGGCGGGCCGCGGCCCCGCTCCCTCACGGTCCTCGACCGGACTGAGAGATCGCTGACGAGGGCCCGGCGGCCCCTCACACCTCCCGGTGCACGATGAACCGCCCGACGGCCAGCAGCTCGTCGCGCGCGTCGGCGTCCAGACCGGCCCCGCGCAGCGCGGCCTCGCCCAGGGCCATCCGGCGGACCGCCTCCGCCTGGGCCCAGTCGCGGCCGCCCGCGGCCTCGATCAGGTCGGCCGCGCGGCGCAGTTCGGCCTCGTCCGGCCGGCCGGGCGCGGCCAGCCAGGTGGCCAGCTCGACGCCGAGCGTGCCGCCCTGGTTGAGCGCGTGGGCGACCGGCAGGGACTTCTTGCGGGCGCGCAGGTCGGAGTGGACGGACTTGCCGGTGGCGGCGGGGTCCCCCCAGATGCCGAGGACGTCGTCGGTGAGCTGGAAGGCGAGGCCGACCTGTTCGCCGTAGAGCGCGAGGGCGTCCACGACGGGCCGGGGCGCGCCGGCCAGCAGCGCGCCGATCGCGGCGCTCGCCGACAGCAGCGCGCCGGTCTTGCCCGCGGCCATCTCCAGGCACTCCTCGACCGTCACGTGCTGGCGGGTCTCGAAGGCCATGTCCTGGACCTGGCCGTGGATCAGCCGGCGGGTGGTGCGGGCGAGCAGGCCGGCCGCGGCCGCCGCGGTGGGCAGCCCGCAGTCGAGCAGCACCTCCTGGGCGAGGGCCAGCAGCGCGTCACCGGTGAGGATGGCGCTGTTGGCGCCCCACAGCGACCAGACGGTACGGCGGTGGCGGCGCTCCTCGTCGCCGTCCATCAGGTCGTCGTGGAGCAGCGAGAAGTTGTGCACGAGTTCGACGGCGACGGCCCCGGGCAGCGCGGTCTCGGGGGGTGCGCCGACCGCCTGGGCCGACAGGAGGGCCAGCGCGGGGCGTACGGCCTTGCCGCCGTCGGCGGCGGTCGGCGCGCCGGCCGCGGTGATCCAGCCGAGGTGGTAGGCGGCCTGGTGGCGGGTCCTGCGGTCGAGCAGATCAAGGGCGGTGCGCAGCGCGGGCGTGGTGGCGTCGCGGCCGCGGTGCAGGCTGGCGGGGGTGACGGTCACGCCGCGGCCTCCGCTCGCCAGGGCTCGGTCGGGTCGTCGAAGATGGCGACGACCTTGCGCAGGATGCGCCGGTCGGCCGGGTCGAAGGCCGTCTTGGCGTGGATGGTGCCGAGCTGGTCCCACATGACGATGTCGCCGGGCTCCCAGGTGTGGGCGTAGGTCAGGGCGGGCGAGCCCGCGTAGCCCCACAGGTCCTGGAGGAGTTCCTTGCTGGCGGTGGGGTCGAGTTCGAGAATGCGCTTGGTGTTGAGGGAGTTGACGTAGACGGCCTGGCGGCCGGTGCGCGGGTTGCGGGCGATCAGCGGGTGGACGGTGGAGGTGCCGTCCTCGGGCAGGATCGCCGTGGCGGCGGGTCCGGTGCCGGGGCCGGGGCTCGCGATGGAGACCTCGCCCTGGTAGCTCTCCTCGATGGTCTCCTCGTAGCCGGAGCGCAGGGCGTGCCGGGCCCGGTAGGAGTGCAGCCGGCGGCGCAGGGGCGCGGGCAGGGAGTCGTAGACCCCGTACATGTCGGTGAACAGGGTCTGGCCGCCGCCGGAGACGGGCAGTTCGACGGCGGCGAGGAAGCCGATCCGGGAGACCCGGGGCCGGAAGGAGTAGTCGGTGTGCCAGTCCATCCAGCCGGCGTCGCCGACGCCGATCTTCCGTCCGTTCTCCACGATGTTGGAGATGATCAGGATCTCGTTGTGGTCGGGGCTGGCGCCGGTCGTGAGGCCGGTCTTCGGGATGTACCCGAAGCGGCGTCCGAAGCCGAGCAGTTCGTCGTTCGAGGGGTCCCGGTGGCCGCGGAAGACCAGCACGAGGTGCTGGTCGAGCGCGGCCCAGATCCGCTCGACGGTGGTGTCGTCGAGGTCCGGGGTGATGGCGGCGCCGTGCACGACGGCTCCGACCGCGGAGTCCGGTATCGGCGAGACGTCCATGGCCTTGCGTCCCCCTTCATGGTTGCTTCGTCGTTGTCGCGTGATCGCTGCGTTGCTGCGGGTCGCTCCGCTGGTGCGGGTCGCTTCGCTGCCGGCCGGCGCCGGTCAGTCGCTCAGTTCGAGGTGGGCGAGGTCTCCGGCCTCGCGCCAGGCGCGCAGGACGTTCAGGAACTCGACCGAGCCGCCGCCGTAGCTGCCGTTGAGGACGTGCAGGTCGCCGGGGCGGCCCTCGTTGTTGAACAGGCCCGGGGTGCAGGACTCGGCGTAGTCGAGGTTGCGGTTCGCGAGCCGGAGGATCTCCTCGACCCACTCCTTCTCACCCGTGGCGGAGACCTCCACCACGTGGCGGCCGCGGTCCCGGACGGCCTTGAGGACGTGGGCGACGTGCCTGCTCTGCTCGCCCAGCATGTACGGCACGTTGACGTGCAGCCCCGACTGGACCTTGGACAGCAGGAAACAATTGGGGAAACGATTCACCATCAGGCCGTGAAAGGTGCGCGCCCCGTCCGCCCAGCGCTCCGACAGCCGCACCCCGTCCCGGCCCACCACCTCGTAGCCGGCCCGGGTGGTGTACGGCACCGCGTACTCGGACTCGTAGCCCGAGGCGAGGACCAGGCAGTCGACCGGGTACTCCCGGCCGGCCGCGACCACCGCGTGTTCGGTGAGCCGCTCGATGCCGCGCCCCTCGGTGTCCACCAGGGTGACGTCGGGCCGGTTGAAGGTCTCCAGGTACCCGTCGTGGAAGCAGGGCCGCTTGCAGAACAGCCGGTAGTACGGCTTGAGGGCGGCCGCGGTGCGGGGGTCGCGGACGACGGCGTCGACCCGGGCGCGCAGCTCCTCCATCTTGCGGAAGTCGGCCCGTTCCACGGCGGCGGCCGCCTCGGCGGGATCGACGTCGCCGGCCCCGCCGGACTTCGGCAGGATCGCCGCGAGGCCGGCCGTGATCTCGGTCCAGCCGTCCGCCACCAGGTCCTGAGCCCGCACCACCCCGGAGGTCAGGTCGTGGAAGTTGTCCATGCGCCGCTGCTGCCAGCCCGGCCGCAGCCCCTTCACCCAGTCCGGGTCGGTCGGCCGGTTCCCCCGGGCGCCCACCGCGGGCGGAGTGCGCTGGAAGACGTACAGGTGCGCGGCCGCCTCGGCCAGGTGGGGGATCACCTGCACCGCCGTGGCGCCCGTCCCGACGATCCCGACCCGCTTGTCCCGCAGCGCCGCGAGGCTGCCGGGGACGCCGTCGCCGGTGTAGCCGTAGTCCCAGCGGGCGGCGTGGAAGGAGTGCCCGCGGAAGGTCTCAAGGCCCTCGACCGCGGGCAGTTTGGGCCGGTGCAGCGAGCCGATCGCCATGCACACGTACCGGGCCCGGAAGCGGTCGCCGCGGTCGGTGCGCACCTGCCAGTGCGAGGTGGTCTCGTCCCAGCGCAGCTCGGTGACGGAGGTTCCCAGGAGGGCGTCCCGGTAGAGGCCGTAGTGCCGGGCGACGGCCCGGCAGTGCGCGAGGATCTCGGCGCCGGTGACGTACTTCTCCGTGGGCACGGTGCCCAGTTCCTCGAGCAGCGGCATGTAGACGTAGCTCTCGATGTCGCACCTGAGGCCGGGGAACCGGTTCCAGTACCAGGTGCCGCCGACGTCGCCGGCCGCGTCGATCAGGCGGATCCGCTCGAATCCGCACGTCTCGCGCAGCCGTGCGCCCAGCAGCAGGCCGCCGATGCCGGCGCCGACGACGGCGACGTCGACCGTGTCGGTGACGGGGTCGCGGTCGGCCGGCGCGGCGCAGGGGTCGGCCGCGTAGCGGGACAGCTCGCCGCGCGCGGGCCGGTAGACACGGCCGGTGCCGGGCCGCAGGCGTTTGTCGCGCTCCTCGCGGTACCTGGCCCTCACCGTCTCGATGTCGACGGATTCGGTCGCGGGGCCGGCGGGGGCGTCTGCCCGGAAGCGTTCCACAGCGTCTCCTGCGTGGGGTGGACAGGGGAGGTGAGGTGGCGCCGTACGTCGTCGAACTGGTCGCGCAGCCGGGTGGCCGCGTCGGCGTTCGTGAAGAGGTAGAAGCGGTCGGAGCCCAGCGCGTCCCACACGGTCTCGGCGACCAGGTCGGCGCCGACGGTGGTGTCACCGGTCGCGTCGCGCGGGGCGGCGAGGCCGCGGACCAGCGGGGTGTCGACCCGTCCGGGGCACAGCACCGAGACCCGTACGGGGGTGCCGGCGAGGTCGGCCCGCAGGCTGCGGGCGACCGCCAGGTCGGCGTGCTTGGAGGCGGCGTAGGCGGCGCTGCCGCTGCCCACCGCGAACGCCGACATGGAGGCGGTGTGCACGAGGTGCGCGGGCCGGCCGCCCGCCAGCAGCCGCGGCACGAAGGCCCGGGCGACATGGACGTGCGCCCAGTGGTTCACCTCGAAGACCTCGCGCATCCGGGCCAGCGGCACGCTCCACAGCGGCATGCCGACCGGGCCGACGACACCGGCGTTGTTGCAGACCACGTCGACACCGCCGAGGGTGCCGTACGCCGTCTCGGCCAGCGCCTCCACCGCGTCCGGGTCGGTCAGGTCCACGGTCTCGGTGCGGACGTCCGCGCCACGGGCGGCGAGTTCGCCGGCCCGGCGGCGCAGGGCGTCGCCCTGGATGTCCGCCATGAGCACCTTGACTCCGGCCCGGGTGAGGCGGGCGGTGAGGGCGAGACCGATGCCGCTCGCCGCGCCGGTGACCACGGCCGTCCTGGGGTGTAAGTGCACGGGGTGTCCGTTCCTCGCATCCTGGGCGGATGCCGCCGGTGGTTCAGACGGGGTCGGGCAGTCTGAGGCTGATGGCGAAGATGGTCGCGGAGAAGACGGTCAGCAGGCCGAGGACGACGACCGCCGCATGTGCGTGGCCCATCGAGTCGCCCAGGGCGAGGTAGAGCGTGCCGCCCACGGTCGCGCCCAGGGCGGTGGCCGTCTGCTGGCTGGTGACCAGGACACCGCTGCCCATGCCGGCCTGCGCGGGCGGGACGTCGGCGAGGATCATCCGGAACAGGGTGGGCCCGATCAGGGCCTGCCCGACGCCGGTGAACGCCAGCACGGCCAGCACCAGGACCACCGGCACATGAGGCCAGGTGGTCCCGATCAGCAGCGCCATCAGCAGCAGACCGGCACCCTGGACGGTGGCCCCGAGGGTCACGATGCGCCGCCCGAGGGCCGCCGCGATCTTCGGGGTGAACAGCGCCACCACGAAGAAGGCGGAGGCGAACGGCGACAGCACCGCTCCGGAGCCCAGCCCGCCGAGACCGAAGTCGTCCTGCGCGACCAGAGCGTAGACGAACATGAAACTGCCGAATCCGATCGAGAACGGAACCATCGCGAGCAGTCCCCGACGCATTCCGGTGCGGGACAGCACCGACGGAGGCAGCAGCGGCGAACCGCCCGCGGCCTCCAGCCGCCGTTCCACCCGGACCAGCGCCACCACCGCCGCGGCGGCGACCACCGGCAGCGCCCACAGCCACACCGGCCAGCCCAGCGCCTGGCCCTCGACGATCACCAGCAGGACGCAGACCAGGGCCACCCCGAACAGCAGGGTGCCGGTCAGGTCGAAGCCCGGCCTGCGCTGCGCTCTGGTGTCCGGCATGTGCCGCACGGCGAGCAGCGCGGCCACGCCGACCGGCACGTTGATCAGGAACACCGAACGCCAGCCGGCCCCGGCGATGTCCAGCGACACCAGCAGTCCGCCGAGGATCTGGCCGGCCACCGCGGCGAGTCCCGCGGTCGCGCCGTACAGGCTGATGGCGCGGGCGCGGGCCTGGCCCTCGGTGGCCGCCTGGATCGTCGCGAGGACCTGCGGCACCAGCATGGCCGCGGCCGCGCCCTGGAGCAGCCGGGCCGCGACGAGGAAGCCGACGCCCGGGGCCAGCCCGCACAGCGCGGAGCTGAGGGTGAAGGCGACCAGGCCCCACACGAAGAGGCGGCGTCTGCCGTAGGCGTCGCCGAGGCGCCCGCCGAGGACCAGGCCGAGCGCGTAGGCGATGCCGTAGCCGGACACGACCAGTTCCAGCGCGGTCTCGCCGCCGTGCAGGTCGTGCCCGATCGTCGTCAGCGCCACATTGACGATGAAGAAGTCGACGATGGACAGCGCGAACCCGGTGAGCACCACGACCAGACCGGTCGTGGACAGGCCGGGTAAGGCGGGGGGTTGCTGCGGGGAGGGCGGCTCCTGGGTGCCGGGGGCGCCGGTGGGGGGTGCTTCGCGATGAGTCATCTATTCAACCGCACTGGGAGTTCCGGTGATCTTGGACATGATCCCCTTGGAGGGGTCCTTCGCCGATTCCGTCCACGGCGTCAGCGCGTTGTAACCGCGCTCCGCCGCCGCCGGCTGGACGCGGGTGTCCATCGACATCCGCATGACGGGCGGGGAGGACAGGTTCGGGACCGACTTGTGGCAGGTGTAGGCGTGCATGAACAGGACGTCGCCCGGCTCCATGGCCGAGTGCAGCAACGTCTCGTCCGCGCCCATGAGTTCGGTGGGGATGCCGCGCACCGGGTGACCGAACCGGCGGAAGGACTCGTGCACGACGTGCTCGCGCGGGCCCTGCCGGTGGCTGCCGTCCGCGAGCGCGACCCCGCCGGAGTCCTTGGTGGTCGCGACCAGTGGTATCCACACCGGCCGGAAGTCCTTGTTGGGGCCTATGTAGAACCCGTCCTGGTGGAACGGCGTCAGATGGGCGAACGACGGCCGGTCGGCGCCCGCCGCCGAGGGGTAGTAGCGGATGGTGGTCGAGCGGAAGACGAAGACCGGCTCGCCGAAGACCCGCTCGAACACCTCCAGGGTCGAGGGGTGGTTCCAGAAGTCGTCGTACTTGACGTACTTGTGCATCGCCACCTCGTCGACCTCCTCGAAGGAGTCGATGGCGACGTCGTCCAGGGTGGCCTTCGGGTCGGCCGCGCCCAGCGCGACCAGGCCCTCCAGCATCTGCTCCGCCGTGTTCCGGACGAGGTCGCGGTCGAGGACGCCGCGCAGATACAGGTAGCCGTGCTCCTCGAAGAAGCCGTCGAGTGCCTCCCGGTCGTCGAGCAGAGGCGTGCAGTCCGTGTATTCGCCGGTCACGTACGTCATTGGGTTCCCGTCCTTGTGGCATGGGCCGAGTGACATGGTGCGGGTGACAGGGGCCGTCCGTCCGGCCTGGCGCGGGTGGCATCCGCCGGCCGGCGTGGTGCGAGTCGCTTGGTCCGAAGGCGCGCTCCGTGGTTCCGCGCCCGGCGCGCGGG
This sequence comes from Streptomyces sp. IBSBF 3136, assembly GCF_036815105.1. Taxonomy (NCBI): domain Bacteria; kingdom Bacillati; phylum Actinomycetota; class Actinomycetes; order Kitasatosporales; family Streptomycetaceae; genus Streptomyces; species Streptomyces sp. IBSBF 3136. The sequence goes on along the minus strand of NZ_JAJSZC010000091.1, from coordinate 21,517 downwards.
CAGCCCGGCGGTGGCGCCGGCGGTCCGCTGCGCGGGGCGGCCCGCCGGCGCGCGCCGGGGCGGCGGCCGCCGCCCGGAGGCGGACGGCCGGCCCGCCCCCGAGGGGAGGGGAAGGGATCGTGGGGCAGGGGCGCCCGCTCGTCAGAGGGTGGCGCCGACCAGCAGGGCGAGGTCGATGAGACGGTTGGAGTAACCCCATTCGTTGTCGTACCAGCCGACGACCTTGACCTGACCGTCGGTCACCCGGGTGAGTCCGGCGTCGAAGACGCAGGACGCGGGGTCTCCGACGATGTCGGTGCTGACCAGGGGCGCCTCGCTGTACGACAGCAGGCCCTTGTAGGCGCCGGCCGCGGCCGCCGCGTACGCCTCGTTGACCTCCTCGACGGAGGTGCGCCGGCCGGGGGTCACCGTGAGGTCGGTGACCGAGCCGGTGGGCACCGGCACCCGCAGGGCGAACGCGTCGAGTTTGCCGGCCAGTTCGGGCAGCACCAGGCCGATGGCCTTGGCGGCGCCGCTGGAGGTGGGCACGATGTTCAGGCCCGCGGCACGCGCCCGGCGCAGGTCCTTGTGCGGGGCGTCCTGGAGGTTCTGGTCCTGGGTGTAGGCGTGGACGGTGGTCATCATGCCCGCCTCGATGCCCACGCTCTCGTGCAGCACCTTGGCCAGCACCGCGAGACAGTTGGTGGTGCAGGAGGCGTTGGAGATGATCGTGTGCCGCTCCGGGTCGTAGGCGTCCTCGTTGACACCGAGCACGACCGTGAGGTCCTCACCGCTGGCCGGGGCCGCGATGACGACCTTCTTCGCACCGCCGTCGAGGTGGGCGCGGGCCCGGGCGGCGTCGGTGAAGATGCCGGTGGACTCGATCACGAGGTCGACGCCGAGGTCGCCCCAGGGCAGGGCCCCGGGGTCCCGCTCGGCGAGCACCTTGACCGTCCGGCTGCCCACGCGGATCGCGCCCGGCTCGGCGGCGATCTCCTCGGGGAACCGGCCCAGGATCGAGTCGTAGGCCAGCAGGTGGGCCATCGTGTCGACGTCACCGAGGTCGTTGACGGCGACGATCTCCAGCTCCGAGCCACGCGCGGCCACCGCACGGAAGACGTTGCGGCCGATGCGCCCGAAGCCGTTGATACCGATGCGCACAGTCATTGATGTGTCCCTCACCTTGCGCTTCTGGGGTGGTTGACGCGCCGTTGCGCCGAGGTGCGATGCCGGACACACATCACCGCGGGGCGGGGACGTGGTGCATCACGACCTTATATAAGCATGCGATACATTTCCAGGGTGACCTCTCCTCAGAACCTCGACCGGGCGGCGGACTTGGACGTCGGCGACCTCACCAGGGCGATCGAGAACTTCAACCGCTTCTACATCCGGCTCCCCTCCGTGCAGAAGCTGTCCTTCACGACGCTGTCGGTGCTGGACACGCTGGCCTTCCGCGGCCCCACGCGACTGACCGACCTGGTCCGCACCGAACAGATGAGCCAGCCGGGAGTCACCCAGCTGGTGACCCGGCTCGAACGGGACGGACTCGTCGAACGCCGCCCCGACCCGACCGACGGCCGTGCCGTCCTCGTGCACCTCACCGAGGAGGGGCGCACGGTCGGGCAGTTGAGGCACCAGGACCGGGGCCGTCATATGGCGCCCCTGATGGCCGAGTTGACGGCGGAGGAACGGCAGACCCTCGCCGCGGCCCTCCCGGTCCTCGCCCGGCTCGCCGAACTCGGCATGCGGGCAAGGCAGTAGGGACACACCTCCCCCGCGCCCCGCGCGCCCGGGGCCGCTCACGCATGCCCCCGCGGCGACGCCCGGAGCAGTGCTCAGCCCTCCGGGTCCGGGGGCCACTCCCGCGTCTCGCGCGGCGCCTCCTCCCGCGCGGCCGCCCGCGCCTCGGTACGGTGCCCGCGCGCGATGTAGTCCCGGACGACGAGTTCCACGGCGTCCTGCGGACTGCTCACCCCGGCGAGCACCATGACCTCCACGACGAGCTGCGCGTCGAGTGAGACCGTCACCTTGGCCATGCCCGGACGCTAGCACCCACGGCCCCGCGCCCACCGCCGAGCCGCAAGGAACGCGCCACCCGGGGGCCTCCTCACCTGCCCGGCCGGGCGCCGGAGGTGACCGTTCGGTGTCCGGGGGGCGCCCGTTCGGCGCCTGGACGGCACACCTTCGGTGTCCGGGCGGAACCCGGGATATCCGTTCGCGCCCGACGCGCGGCCGACCTACCCTCGGCCCATGAACAGGCCTCTCGTCGCGCTGCTCAGTGGCGCGGGCATCTCCACCGACTCCGGGATCCCCGACTACCGCGGTCCTGCCGGGTTGTGGCGCAAGGATCCCGAGGCCGAGAAGCTCGTGACCTACGCCTACTACATGGACGATCCGGAGATCCGCCGGCGCTCGTGGCAGATGCGGCGGGCCAACCGGGCGCTGCGGCCCCGGCCGAACGCGGCGCACCGGGCCGTCGCCGGGCTGGAGCGGTCCGGGGTGCCCGTGCGGGTGATCACGCAGAACGTGGACGGGCTGCACCAGGAGGCCGGCATGCCGGAGCGCAAGGTGCTGGAACTGCACGGCAGCGCGCGCGGGGTCGTCTGCACCCGGTGTCACGTCCGGGGCTCGATGGAGGACGCCCTCGCCCGGGTCGACGCCGGGGAGGACGATCCGCCCTGTCTCGAATGCGGCGGCATCCTGAAGTCCGCCACGGTGATGTTCGGTGAGGCGCTCGACCCCGTGGTGCTCGGCGAGGCGGTGGCCGTCACCAAGGCGTGCCAGGTGTTCATCGCCGTCGGCAGCAGCCTCCAGGTCCAGCCCGCCGCCGGTCTGGTCGGCGTCGCCGCGGATCACGGGGCCCGGCTGACCATCGTCAACGCCGAACCCACGCCGTACGACGATCTCGCCGACGAGGTGGTCCGGGAGCCCATCGGCACCGCCCTGCCGAAGCTGCTGGCGCGCCTGTCGGCGTGAGCGGCCGGGGGCGGTGCCCCGGTGGAAGCGTGAGCGGTCCGGGGGCGGCGTCCGGAACGGGGTCCGCCAGGAAGTCTGGACCGAGGGCTAGAACAGGGCCGCTCCCCGCTCCCCCCGTTCGAAGTCCAGCAGGCGCCGCTTGCGCTCCAGGCCGCCGCCGTAGCCGGTGAGGGAGCCGCCCGCGCCGATGACCCGGTGGCAGGGCACGATGATGCCGATCGGGTTCCGGCCGTTGGCGAGCCCGACCGCCCGGGACGCCCCGGGACTGCCCAGGGCGCCGGCGAGTTCGCCGTAGGAGCGGGTCTCGCCGTACGGGATGTGGGTCAACTGGTCCCACACCCTGCGCTGGAACGGGGTTCCGTGCATCCGCAGTTCGACGGTGAATTCGGTCAACTCGCCCTTGAAATAAGCCGCCAGCTGTTCCTCGACCTCGGCGAACGGGGTGCCGTCGGGCGAGCCGAAGGTCTCCTCCCCGGGACGGTGCCGCTGGCCGGTCATGTAGAGACCGCACAGGACGCCGTCGTCGGCGACGAGGGTGAGGGGCCCGTAGGGGCTGTCGATGACGGTGTGCTGCTTCATCGGGGGAAGTTCCTTACGCGGGGAGGAAGTTGATCGGGTGGCTGTCGGTCGCCCACAGGTACTGCACCGCGTAAGCGCGCCAGGGGCGCCATGTCTCGGCGTGTGCGGTGAGCGCGCCCGGCGTGGCGGGCAGGCCCAGGGTGCGGGCGGCTCGCCGGACCCCCAGGTCGGTGGCGAGGAAGGCGTCGGGGTCGCCGAGGGCGCGCATGGCGATGACGTCGGCCGTCCAGGGCCCGAACCCGGGCAGGTCGAGCAGCCGGGCGCGGGTCTCGGCCCGGTCGGCCTCGACGCCGAGCTGGAGGCGGCCGTCGGCGAGCGCGCCGACCAGGGTGGTGAAGGTGGTGCGCCGGGTGCGGGGCATCGCCAGGCTCGCGGGGTCGACCGCGGCCAGCGCCTCGGGGTCCGGGAACAGATGGGTGAGCCCGCCCTCGGGGTCGTCCAGCGGTTTGCCGTGGGCGGCGACCAGACGGGCGGCGTGGGTGCGCGCGGCCGCCGTCGACACCTGCTGCCCGAGCACGGCCCGCACGGCGAACTCGGCCTCGTCGACCGTGCGCGGCACCCGGCGGCCCGGCGCCCGGTCCACCAGCGGCGCGAGCACCGGGTCCGCGCGCAGCCGGTCGTCCACGGCCACCGGGTCGGCGTCCAGGTCGAGCATGCGCCGGCAGCGGCTGGTGGCCACCGTCAGATCGCGCAGGTCGCTGAGGGTCAGCCGGCAGGCGATGTGGTCGGGGCGGGGCGCGAGGGCGACGATGCCGTGCCCGTACGGCAGTCGCAGGGTGCGCCGGTAGGCGCCGTCCCGCCACTCCTCCACCCCCGGTACGGCCGTGGCGGCCAGGTGCCCGAAGAGGTTGTCGGGGTTGAGCGGGGCCCGGAACGGAAGCCGCAGCGTGAGGGTCCCCGGGGTGCCGGCGGCCCGGCTCCTGGGCACCCTGGCGCGCAGTTCGCTCGGGGACAGGGCGAAGACCTCGCGGACGGTGTCGTTGAAGGCGCGGATGGAGGCGAATCCGGCCGCGAAGGCGATCTCCGACATCGGCAGCGGGGTCGTCTCCACGAGCAGTCGCGCGGTCTGGGCGCGCTGGGCCCGGGCCAGCGCCAGGGGCCCGGCCCCCAGTTCGGCGAGCAGCTGGCGCTCCACCTGCCGGGCGCTGTAGCCGAGCCGGGCGGCGAGCCCGGGCACGCCCTCGCGGTCCACGACACCGTCGGCGATCAGCCGCATGGCGCGGGCCACCAGATCGGCCCGCCGGTTCCACTCCGGGGAACCGGGGCTGGTGTCGGGGCGGCAGCGCTTGCAGGCCCGGAACCCGGCCTGCTGGCAGGCCGCGGCACTCGGGTAGAAGGTCATGTTCCGCGGCTTGGGCGGAACCACCGGGCAGCTGGGCCGGCAGTAGATGCGGGTGGTGAGGACGGCCGTGAAGAACCACCCGTCGAACCGCGCGTCCTTGGACTGCACGGCCCGCACGCAGTGTTCCCGGTCGAAGTGCGTCCCTGTCTGCATGGGTCCAGAATCGTCCACCGCGCGGGTCGCCCGCTGGCGAGAATCCGACATCTGCCTGGCGGTGACCAGGGGCCGCCGCCGGTCCCCCACGCTACCTCGTCCGGGCTCGCCGGCCCGGCGCCCCCGGCGGTCCGGCTGCCGCTCCCGGGGATCACCGGCACCGCCGGACCCGCGCCCCGTGGCTACCATGCCGCCATGGGCCACCCAGCCGACTCCCCCGCGTCCGGCGGCGCCGACGCGCACCGGCAGGGCGGGGCCCCGGCCCGGATGTGGCCGCTGTACGCCGCCGGCTTCACCACCGCGTTCGGCGCGCACGGCGTCGCCGCGAGCCTCGGGGCGCGCTCGGCCGACGCGGTCACCTCGCTGCTGGTCCTCGGCGGGCTGCTCGCGCTCTACGACGGCGCCGAGGTGCTGCTGAAGCCGGTGTTCGGCACGCTGGCCGACCGGGTGGGGGCGCGCCCGGTGCTGCTGGGCGGGCTGGTCGCGTTCGCCGTCGCCTCCGCGCTGTACGCGGTCGCGGGCGGGCCGGGCCTGCTGTGGGCGGCCCGCCTCGGTCAGGGCGCCGCGGCCGCGGCGTTCTCCCCCGCCGCCTCCGCGCTGGTGGCCCGGCTCAACCCGGGCGCGCGGCACGGCAGGGCGTTCGGCGGTTACGGCTTCTCCAAGTCCCTCGGCTACACGCTCGGTCCGCTGCTCGGCGGGCTGCTGGTGTGGGCGGGCGGGCTGCGGTTGCTGTTCGCGGTGCTGGCGGTGCTGGCCGCCGCGGTGACGCTCTGGGCGGCGGTGGCGGTGCCCCGGGTGCCGCCGCTCCCCCGGCCGCGGGGGACCCTGCTGGACCTCGGGCGGCGGCTGGCGGACCCGGGCTTCCTGGTGCCGACGGCCGCGCTCGCGGGGGCGACGGCCGCGCTCTCGGCCGGGGTGGGGTTCCTGCCGGTGTCCGGGGCGGCGGCGGGCCTGGGCACGGTCGCCACGGGGGCGGCGGTCTCCCTGCTGGCCGCCTGCGGGGCGGTGGTCCAGCCGTGGGCCGGGCGGGCGCTGGACGCCGGGCGCCTCGGCGTCCGCGCCGGTCTCGTCCGCGGGCTGCTGCTCGCGGCGGCGGGGGCGGCCGCCGCGATGCTGCCGGGGCTCACCGGGGTCCTGCTCGCCGCCGCCCTGATCGGCACCGGTACCGGCCTGGTGACCCCGCTGGGCTTCGCGGCGCTGGCCTCGGCCACGCCTCGGGCACGGCTCGGGCAGACCATGGGCGCGGCCGAGGTGGGCCGCGAACTGGGCGACGCGGGCGGCCCGTTGGTGGTGGCGGTGGTCGCCTCCGCGGCGACCCTGACGTACGGGTACGCGGCACTCGCCGTGCTGCTGGCCGTGGGGCCCGCCGCCGCCGTGGCCGCGGCCCTCAGGGACAGGCGTAGGTGAAGCCGCCCGTCGCCTCCACCGGGGTGCGCCGGCCGGCGACGCGGAGGCGGGCGGTGCCCCGGAAGCGGCCCGGGCCGCGGACCGTCCAGCGCAGGTGCACCCGGACCCGGCGCTCACCGCGGCGGGCCAGGTGGACCAGCTCGCCGGAGTCCTTGCCGTCCCCGCGCAGCCAGCGGTAGGTGACCGGGCCGCCGCGTCCGTCGGTGGTGACGACTCCGACCAGGTCGGCCGTCCCCCCGCAGTGCAGCACGCCGGCGGGGGCCCGGACCCGGACGGCGACGACCGCGGGCGCGGGGTCCGGGCGCAGCAGCAGCCACAGCAGGACGGCGGCGACCGCCAGTACGGCGGCGGTGACGAGCCCGCCCCGGCGGCGCCGCGTCCGCTCCGGGGCGGGGACCGCTTCCGCGGTGCGCCACCTGGCGCGCGGCGCCTCCCGCTCGGCCACGGGGACCCCCGGCCCGAACCTGAGCAGGATCTCGCCGGACTCCTCCCCGTCCCGCACGGGAGCGGAGGAGGGACGGTTCCGCTTGCCGAGCACGGTGGCCCGGGCGTCCTGGCCGCCCACGGGACGTTCCCCGCGCGCGGCGCCGGTGGGCTGCCGGGTGGCATCGGCAGCGGCCGTGGCTCGCCCGGCCGGTTCGCCGGGCCGGATCCGGTCCCCGGGCGCGGTGGGCTGCGCGGCGGGGATCGTCGTGGGTGGTGCCGGGGTGCGGTCCGGCACCGGGCCGGTGCGGGCGGGGCCGGCGACGGCGGACGCCACCGGTGCCTTGTGCGGCTCGGTGGGGTGCGACGGCGTCGGGGGCGCCACGGCCGGGGGCACCTGCGGCGGCCGCCGGGGCGCGGTGGAGTGCGACGGCGGGGGCGCCACGGCCGCGGGTACCTGCGGCGTCCGCCGGGACTCGGTGGAGCGCGACGGCGTCGGAGGCGCCAGGGCCGCCGGCACCTCCGGCGGCCGCCGGGACTCGGTGGAGCGCGGCGTCGGGGGCGCCACGGCCGCCGGCACCTGCGGTGTGTGTGGGAGTGCGAATTCCGGGGTCGATGCGGCCGCTGCCGCCCGGAGCGCCGTACGGCGCAGGAAGTCGGAGGGGAGGTCCGCCCGCCCGGACAGGAGGGCGGCCCTGGCCGCCGCGAGACCCTGCGATTCGGCGGTGGTGGCGCAGTGGGCGAACAGCTCGGCCGCCGGGGTCGCGGGGTCCGCCCAGGCGGCTGCGAGGGTGCGGGCCAGGGCGGCCCAGGCGGCCGTGTCGGCTGCCTGGAACGCGGGTTGCGGCGCGCCCGCGTCACCCACAACCGTGACCGCACCGGGCTCGTCCCGCGAGGCCGCGGCCGGTTCCGCCTCGCCCCCCAGGACCGTGGCCAGGCCCGTCTCGGTCAGCAGGGCGGTTCCGTTCGGTGCGAGTACGACCGTCGCCGGGGCGAGCGAGCCGTGGGCCAGGCCGGCCCGGTGCAGGGCCAGCAGGGTCTGCGCGGTCTCGTTGAGGACGCTCGCCACGCTGCCCGCGTCGGGGCCGGGGTCGCCGGCGGACAGGACGTCGGCGAGCGTGGGGGCCGGCGGGCGGTCCGTGAGCAGCCAGACCTCGTCGGCCTCGGCCACCAGATCGAGCGTGCCGACCGCACCGGGCAGCCGGAGCCGCGCCGTGGCGAGCACGGCCGCGGCCAGGCGCTCGCGCGTGCCCTCGGGCACGAGCAGGGCGCGGTCGACCCTGAGCGCGCCGAGGGCCCGCTCGCCCGGCCGGGCGGGGAGCAGGGCGTACCGGGTGCCCAGGGGCGTCTTGCGTGACCAGCCGGACAGGGGCCGCCCGGCCACCGCGGTGGCTGTCTTCATGTGGGTCCGTTCTCGTCGCGGCGGGCGCTCAGCACGGGGGTGCGTCCAGGGAGGCCGTCTGCGGGCCGTTCGCGGCCGCCGGATCGCTGCTGAGGGTGACGTCCCAGGTGCCCCGGCAGGGATGGTTGGAGAAATCGGCCTCGAAGGTCAGGTCGTAGCGGGTGCTCCCGGACAGCGGCCGGCTCTGCGAGCCGTACGGGTCGGCGGGCGTGTCGACGTAGTAGTCGGCGGTGACCGTCAGCGGTCCGGTGCCCGTCGTCCCGACGGTGACCGCGGCGACGAGCGTGCCCGGTTTCTGCCCGCGCCGCCAGGAGCCGATGACGATGGTGACCGTGCCGGGGGTGGCCGCGACCGGCGACGCGGTGGGGGGCGGCGCGGCCGGTGCGGTCGGTGCGGTCGGGTCCGTGGACGGTGTGGCCGCGGCGGACGGCCCGTCGGAGGGCGTGCCGGTGGGCGAGTCCTCCGCCGTGGGCGGGGCGGTGGCCGGCGGGCCGGAGGCCGGGGGCGTGGACGAGGCGCCCGGGCCTGTCGGGGAGGCGACGGGTGAGGGGGTGGAACTCGCCACCGTAGTGGACGTGTCGTGCGGCCGGCCGGAGGCGTACGTCGCTCCGCCCGCGACGACCGCGAGCGCGGCCACCCCGCCGGTGGCCAGCCGCCATCCGCCGCCGCGCAGGCGGCCCAGCAGGGTCAGCGCCCGGGCCGGGCCTTCCAGCGTGGTGGTCGTGGTGAACGGGAACAACAGGGCGAGCAGGGCGGCGAGTTCGGCCAACCGGCGGCGGCCGCGCTCTTCCCAGCCGGCGCCGTACGCCTCGGTGGCGCGGCGTTCGAGGTCGGTGAGGAACGCCTCGACGCCGGGCCGGTCGGCCGGGTCCTTGGCCAGGCCGGCGCGCAGCAGTCCGCGCACCGGTGCGGGTACGTCGTCCAGCGGGGCCGGTGCCCGCAGGTGCTGCAGGCGCAGCGCGGCCGGGTCGTCGGCGGGGAACGGCCGCCGCCCGGTCAGGCACTCGAAGAACACCACGGACGCGGCGTAGACGTCGGCGGCGGGGCCGGCGGGCCGGTCCTCCCACTGCTCCGGGGCCATGTAGGCGGGGGTGCCCGCGGCCGTGGTCTCCCGGCCGCCGCGCACGGCGATGCCGAAGTCGGCCAGCGCGCTGGTGCCGTCGGCGCGGACGAGGACGTTCTCCGGTTTGTAGTCGCGGTGCACCACGCCGGCCGTGTGGGCCGCGCCCAGGCCCAGCAGGGAGCCCTTGAGGAGGACGAGCGCGGCCTCGGGGCCGGTCGGGCCGTGCCGGCGCAGCAGGTGGCGCAGGCTGACGCCGTCCACCGCCTCCATCACGATCGCGGCACCGGCGCGCGCCTCGACGTACTCGTACAGGCGGACCACGCACGGGTGCCGCAGTTCGCCGAGCAGCCGGGCCTCGGCGCGGAAGCGGGCGAGGAAGTCCCGGTCGGTGCGCAGGCGTTCGCTCAGGTACTTGACGGCGACGGGGGCGGCGGTCGGGGTGTGCCGGGCGAGGACGACCCGGCCGCCGGCGCCCTCGCCGAGGGTGCGTACGGCCGTGTACCCGGGTACGGCCCAGCCGTCGCCGGTGTCCGCCGCGGGTGGCGTTCCGTGCGTCATGCCGTGCCCTCCAGGGGTGCGGGCGTCCCGGCGCCGGGCAGGTCCCTCGGGTGCCGTCGGCGCCGGGTCCTTCGCCGCAGTGCGCGCACCGGCGCCGCCCACACGGGGAAGGCGACCAGGGCGACCACGGCCGCCTCGACCGCGGTGGTCCACGGCCCGGGCAGCCGGCCCTGGAGCAGGTCGCCGATCCGCGAGCGCCAGGCCAGCAGGGCGAGGCCCAGGAAGCCGTAGGTGCCGACGACGACCGCGAGGCCGTAGGCGGCCATGCCCGCCTGCCGGGGTCCGGGCCGCCGGTCGGCGCGCAGGTCCCGCCACAGGCCCGTGCGGAAGTAGGCGCTCGCCTCCTCGCGCAGCCGGGGCACCCGCAGCGCGTCGGTCAGCGCCTGGTAACCGTCCAGCGGCATCAGGGGGTTGAAGTTGTAGAGGGTGTTCAGGTAGAGGCCGAAGGCCAGGTGGTAGAGGACGGCACCGGCGGGTCCGGCGGGCAGCAGGGCTGCGCCGGTCGCGCACCAGCCGGCCAGTGCCGCCGTGGACAGCGGCCCGGACAGCGCGACCACGACCCGGGACCAGCGGGTGCCGAACCACATGTCGCTGGTGTCCACGAACGCGAACGGCATCCCCATCATCAGCAGGAACCCGCCCCGTCTGACCTTGCGGCCGTACGACTTGACGGCGAGCGCGTGCGTCAGCTCGTGCACGAGCAGGGCGGTGACGTATCCGGCGACCAGCAGGACCGGGCCGAGGGCGCCCGCTCCGCCGAAGTCGAGCAGGCGGTGGTGGCCGCGGGCGGTGAGGAACGCGACGAGGCCGCCGGCCACCGACAGCCAGGCGAGCAGCACCCCGGTGCGGGTGAACAGCCGCCAGCCGAAGGCCCGGTAGAGCCGGCTCACCAGCCGGTCGAGGCCGGGGACGGACACCTCCAGTCTCAGCAGCGTCCGGTACAGCGCGCGTGCCGCCCGGCGCCAGCCCGCGGGCCGTTCCTCCTCCGGCCGGCCGGGCAGGCCGCGCAGCAGCCCGGCGTCCGCGAACGCGGCCAGCGCGGACTCGATGCGGGGCAGGGCCAGTTCGCCGTACCGGTCGGCGTAGGCGAACAGCAGGTCCCGCACGGTGTTCTCGCCATCGACGGCGTGCCACAGGAAGACCTGGCGCTCGTCCAGCTCCAGATAGCGTCCGGTGCGGCTGCCGCTGAGCACCCAGCGGGGGGCGCCGCGTCCGGTGGGGACCTGCTTGAGGGCCCAGCCCGAGCGGCGGCGGGGGCGCGCGGTGAGCGGGCCGTGCGCTTCCGGTGCCTCCTCCGGTCCGGCGGGCGGCAGTTGGGTCTGCTGGGTGCCGACGACCATGGTGCGGGAGCCGATCCGGGCGTCCCGGGGCTGCTCGAACACCAGGCGGACGTCGCCGACGCAGAGTTCGGCGCCGTCGGCCAGCCGGACCGCGCCGCCGTGCAGGTCGACGTCGCCGACCGCGGTGCCGTTGAAGGAGTCGAGGTCCTCGATCCGGAAGCCGTCAGCGGTGCGGACGACGCGGGCGTGGCGGCGCGAGACGCTGCCGTCGGACAGGACGAGGTCGTTGTCCTCGCCGCGGCCCAGGGTGGTGACCTGCCCGGTCAGCTCGACGGTCAGCGCGGGGTCGTCGAGGCCGCGCAGCCTGGGCGCGGCGTACGCGGTCGGCGCGGCACCCCGGCGCGGGGTGCCGCAGTGCAGGCAGTACGGGAAGTCGCGCCGCACGTGGACGCGGCAGACGTGGCAGAGCATGCGGTGGCTCAGCCCCCGCCGGAACCACTGCGGAACGTACCGTCGTGGAAGCCGCCGCCGGTCTCGGGCGCGGCGGGCGAGAGGTGGGTGGCGATGCCGCCGGTGCCGGGCGCGCCGATGCCGCCGCGCAGGGCCGTCCCCGCACGGTCGAACGAGCCCTCACGGCCATCGCCGCCGGGCAGTCCCCCGCCGCTGGGCCGCCGGCCGTTCTCCGGGTCACCGCCGTCACCGCCACCGGTGCCGCCGTCGTCACCCCCGCCGGGTGTACCGCCGCCGCTGGGCCGCCGGCCGTTCTCCGGGTCACCGCCGCCACCGCCGTCGCCGCCGCCGTCACCGCCACCGCCCGGCTCACCGCCACCGCCGCTCGGGCGCCGGCCGTTCTCCGGGTCACCGCCACCACCGCCGTCGCCGCCGCCGTCACCGCCACCGCCCGGCTCACCGCCACCGCCACTGGGCCGCCGCCCGTTCTCGGGGTCACCGCCGCCGTCGCCACCGCCTCCGCCGTCACCCCCGCCGCTGCCGCCGCCGTCACCACCGCCCTCGCCGCCACCGCCGCCGCTCGGGCGCCGGCCGTTCTCCGGGTCACCGCCACCGTCACCACCGCCGCTGCCGCCGTCACCACCGCCGCCCTCACCGCCACCGCCGCCGTCGCCGCCACCGCTGTCGCCGTCGCGGTCGTAGATGCCGCCGTGGCCGAGGTGACCGGCATCCCCGCCGCCGTCGCCACCGCCGAAGCCACCGTGACCGCCGAGGCCGCCGAACCCACCGGAACCGGCACCACCGTCGCCGAACCCACCGGAACCGGCACCACCGTCGCCGAACCCACCGGAACCGGCGCCTCCGTCGCCGAAGCCACCGCCGCCCAGGCCACCGTCGCCGAGGCCGCCGGTGCCGTGACCTCCCTCGCCGAACCCGCCGAAGTCGCCCCCGGCGCCGCCGAACCCACCGTCTTCACCACCACCGAACCCGCCGAACCCCCCACCGGGACCCCCGAGTCCGCCGTCACCACCGGCGCCGAAGTCCCCGAACCCGCCGTCGCCGCCGCCACCGAAGCCGCCGAGGCCGCCCTCCGGGCCTCCGCCGGCATGACCGCCGAGACCGCCGAGGTCGGTGCCCGGGCCCTCGTGGCCGTGCTCGCCGAACCCGCCGAAGTCTCCGAAGTCCCCGAATCCGCCGGACTCCCCCGACCCGCCGCTCACTTCGGCCGGGGACCCGTTCAGCAGGGCGCCGCCGAGCAGGCTGCGGGAGCCTGCCGCCGCCGCGTCGGCGTGGCCGGCCGCCTCGGGGTCGGCGACCGGGGCGTGCGGGTCGGTCCCGTGTCCGGCGGGGCCGGCGTCACCGGGCCCGGGGTCGGGCGAGGGCGCGCCCGCCGCATGAGCCGCCGGGGCGTCGTGCGCGCCTGCCACCCCGTGGTCCGCCGGGACGGCCTGGCCGGCCGCGTCGTCATGGTGGGCCGTGATGTCGTGGTGGGCCAGCGCGTGGGCCGCGCTGCCGAAGAACAGGGACGACTTGGACAGCCGTGGGTCGAGCGCGGCCGGCCCCGCGTCGGTGCCGGACTCGACGCGCAGGGAGCGGAGCGCGGTGACCTGGTCGGGGGTCAGGCCGAGTCTTCGTGCCACCTCCCCAAGGTCGCCGTCGAGTTCGGCCCGGAAGCCGGGGTCCACGGCCAGCCTGGTCAGGGCAGCACGATAGGCGTCGTCGGTCATGGTGGGTCTCCGTCGGTCTGCGGGCGGTGATGCCGATCGCGGCGGAGCCGAGGATCCCCCTGGCCCGGCGGCACATGCCCTTTCCGGCCATCCCCGCCGATACCTGCAGGACACTTATAGAGCCACGGCATGACCGGCGCAAGAGCGGCGAACAGGGTCGAACGGCGTCCGGGCCGCCCCGGCCGCGCGCCACACCCACCGAAAAGATCAGGCCAACGGCCAGTCGGCACCCGGCCGACCGGTCGAACGGCCTTCCGTCTCGCGCGTCCCGCCGGTGGACGGTCGCCTCAGTGCCGCTGCTCGTGCCGGAATCGGGCGATCCACTCCGAGGTCGCCCGCAGCCCGCCGAAGGTGTAGAAGTGCACCTTCAGCTCGCCGTGCCGCGCCGGGTCGTGGTCCCGAGCGAGCGTGTGCAGGAAGCGGTCGGGCCCGGCCGTGCCCACGGGGTTGGCCAGCGAGAAGCCGTACTTGCGGACGATGGCGGCGCTGGTGCCGACGCCGAACCGGGTGGCGTAGGACACCGGCCTGCGCGCGCCGGCCGGGCCGGGCACGCCGACCCGGATCGGCAGCCGGACGCCCCGGGCGCGGACGTCCGCCACCCAGCGGAGCACCGCCTCGGCGTCGAAGCCGAACTGGGTGATGACGTCGCCCGCCGGCCGGTCGGCGCCGAGGGCCGCCGGCGGGTGGAGATGTGCGGGACGGGTACGAAGTCCGAGCCGTTTGACGCCGGGCCTCTGTTCCCCGACCCCGGATTCACCGCCATCGGGGTCGATGCGCCTTATCGCCGGGGTCCGCTCCGAACTCCCCGTTCTGCGTGATCGAGTTCCTGAGTATTTTCCGGGGCCGCTTGTAGTCAATTCTGACTACAAGCGCAGACGCTAGATCTATCTCGGGTTCGACTTGATTTGACGACGCCGTGACATGAGGGGAGCATAGGTACTGCCCCGCTTTGTGTGTCGTGGCGACTTCGAAGGCCAACCGGGCGGGATCCAAGTGCAGCGAGCAGTCTTCTTCTCTGAATAAGTCGCCCACCCAATGCGTGGACTGACCTTGTGTAGCTGCCCGCGACGGAAAAATGGAAGCTCAAAAAAGAGGTTCTGACGGTCGGCCCTGCGCCCAGATGGCCGGACTCCCCTTTCCATCATTCCGACGCATGAATCCCTGAAAGCGACAGTAGACACAATTTGTGTCGGGAGAGAGGAGCAGGCTCGTGCGGAAACGCCAGAAGCAGCAGATTGCGACCGCGATAGCGTCGGCGGCAATGGTGGGAGGAATTCTCACCATTGGTACGCCTGCCTCGGCGGCGCCCGCACCGACGGGCACAGTCTCAGCAGCTCAGGTGCACGTCGGCAACGGTACACAGGCACACCGCCTGCTCCCGGACAAGCCGTGCAAGCACAACTGCAACAAGAAGCCCGGGAACACCCAGGGCGGTACGCAGGGTGGCGGCACCGGCAACACCCAGGGCGGTACGCAGGGTGGCGGCACCGGCAACACCCAAGGTGGCACGCAGGGTGGCGGCACCGGCAACACCCAGGGCGGCACGCAGGGTGGCGGCA